>NZ_JANQDA010000003.1:0-110038 GCF_024723655.1 Campylobacter sp. RM5063
TCCAATACCTGCATTTAGGCTAAATTGCTCACTAATATCTACATTTCCACCTATGATGATTTGTCCATAAGTTTTTTTCTTATCATTACCTTTGATGATAAAATTTGAATTTGATCCAACAAATCCAGCTACATAATCATCTCCATTATTCATTACATATTGTTCTATTTTTGGAGTGATAAATAAATACGATGTTTCGCTCATATATTTTCTAAATTCAGCACCAAGTTCTAAAGATATGGAATTATTTGTCATACTTTGAACATCTTTTGCAAACATACCACTTTCTTTATAACTTGGAGTGTGTGCGTAGTAGTAATTTATACCAGCAAAAGGCTTGATGAATAATGATGATGAATTTGGATTAAAAATTCTACCGGCATTAGCACTTAAACCAAAGAATTTACTATCAAAATCAGCCTTATTAGAATCATTTAACATTACAACACTTTGATCTGTTGGAGAAATTTGCCCGTAAGCTCTTAGATTAATTTCCCATTGATCGTTTGGATTAATTAAAGAATAAATACCAAATTGATAGTTATCTGATTTTTGTTCCATAACTCCATCTTTGATAGTTGAATCAGCATAAGTAAAGTAAAAACCAAGCAAAGCATTATCATTGATTTTTCTATCAGCACCTAGTGTAAATCCATATAAAGCACCACTATCTCCATCTATGATATTTGCACCACCAAAAACATTACCCCAAAAGCTATTATTAAATGAAGAATTTCCATAATAATTATAAACATCGCTTGCTAGTGCTGCTATATGGGTTGTAGCAAATTTTTCTACTAAAGCTTTATCTTGATAAGGATTTGAAAGTTTTGCTATTCTTGTTCCAATTGCTAGGTCATTTGCTACACCTATAGATGAATTAACAGAAGAATTTTGAGCATTATTTACTATAGCTTTTGCACTTGCTTTTGTATTTGTGGTAAGTGTGTTTAGATTTTTTCCTGTGGTATCTAGAGTGAGTTCTGCGATAGCATCATTGCTAAGTTTAGAATCTAAAATACTATTTAGCATATTTACAGCTAAATTTTTATTTTCTAAGCTAACATCTTTCATATTTTCAACTAAATCACTACCATCAAATTTTCCACCATTATCTTGTATATCTTGGATTTGTTGTTCTAATTTTTTAATTTGGTCCTGTAGTTCTTTTTCTGCTTGTGCTATGGCTTCAAGCATAGCATCATCGCCAATATATCCTGGTTTTTGGTAGGAATTTTTATTATATTCTTCATCATATTTTATATTCTTTTTTATATTCTCAAAAGTATCTAAGGCTTCTTTTCTAATATCAATTTCAGATTTTAATATTTTTGATAAATCTCTTACATTTTCATTAGCACCACCGCTAATTAAAAGACTTTTGCCATCATTAGAAACACTAAGTTTATAATCTGTAAATTGAGCCAAATCAGTATCTTCAAAAAATACATTTTTTGGTAGTAAATTGCTTGTTTCAAGCATGCTTGTTATATCTTTAGTATATAGTGCCGTTACTAAGTTTTTATCTATATCTTGGTTAAAACTACCTGTAGTTTTTATAGCTACATAGTTGTTTATACCTAAATTTGAAACACTATTTGTGCTTATGCCTATAGCTGAATCTTTTATATTTACATCTCCATCTACAGAGATTAAGCCACCTTTTTTATTTGCATCAAATATACCAATAAAAGAATTATTTACATTTAAATTTCCCTGTATGCTCATATAGCCATCTTTTTCGCCATATCCATTCCATACATCTAAACTAGGTCTATCAAGTTCTTCGTTGCTTATATTATCATTTGTTATAGGTGAGCTACCATTAAGTGTAACATTTCCTTTTATATTAAAAGCTTTATTTGCTTCTAATGTAGCTCTATCAGAATTTAAAATGATTTCTTTTGCTTCTAAATTAACACTATATAAATCATATTTTGCTTCATTAGTTGAAGTGCTACCTACATCTATCCAGTCTGAATCAGATCCTATGGTTAAAACGCCACTTGTTTTGATGTTAAATTCATTTATAGGCTTATCATGATTTTCTCCACCATAGTATGATTGAATATCTGAAGGGCTTATTTTTAATTCTATATTTTCTTTAGAATCTAAACTCCAAATTCCATCTTTATAGTTAAAAAAATCAGAAAAATTTCCATGATTTATTTCTTGAGCTAAAGCAGCACTGCTTAATAAAGCACTAATGCTAACTCCCATTAAAACTTTACTTGTGTAATAAGAAAGTTTCATTTGATTACTCCTTGTAAATTTAAATTGAAAAAAGCATTATACCCCCCCCCATAAATTTAAGTTTAAAGTAAACGAAAATCTGTAAAAAACAAATAACAACTAGTAAGAATTTTTACTTTAGCTTGTTAAAATAAGCAATAATTTTTAAAACAAAGGTAAATTATGAAAATTTCTGTGCTTATTTTGGCTGCTGGACTTGGCACGCGTATGAAATCACAAAATCCAAAAGTACTTCAAAAAATT
Source organism: Campylobacter sp. RM5063 (assembly GCF_024723655.1). Lineage (NCBI taxonomy): Bacteria > Pseudomonadati > Campylobacterota > Epsilonproteobacteria > Campylobacterales > Campylobacteraceae > Campylobacter > Campylobacter sp. RM5063. Next base: position 2,497 of record NZ_JANQDA010000003.1, read on the forward strand.
TGCTCAAAAGCAATGATTTTACATATTTTAAAACAAGCATATAAAATTAGTGATGATGTATGTGTGGTGCTTTCTCATCAAAAAGAAAAGGTTGAACAAGTTGTTTTAGAGTATTTTCCAAATACACGCTTTTTAGAACAAGACTTGCAAAATTTTCCAGGTACTGCAGGGGCTTTAAGGGGTTATGAGAGTAAGCATGAAAAAGTATTGATTTTATGTGGCGATATGCCTTTAGTTAAAGCAGATGGTTTAGAAAAAATAGCTTTAAATGAGAGTGATTTTAATGTGGCAGTTTTTGAGGCAAAAGATCCAAAAAGTTATGGAAGAATAGTTTTAAAAGAAAATAAAATTCAAAAAATAGTAGAAACAAAAGATGCAAGCAAAGAAGAGCTTGCTATAAACATTTGCAATAGTGGTGTTTATGCTATAAAAGCACAAATTTTAAAAGAAGTATTGCCTTTGATAAAAAATGATAATAAAGCTAAAGAGTATTATTTAACCGATGCGGTTTATTTAGCAAAAGAAAAGGGCTATGAAATCGATGCGGTGTTTGTAAATGAGCAAGATTTTATGGGGGTAAATGATAAAATTGAGCTTTGCCTAGCTCAAGATCTTATGCAAGAAGCGATTAAAAAAGAATGGATGAAGCAAGGAGTGATTTTTCACATGCCTGCGACGACTTTTATTTCAGATGAAGTTGAGTTTGTAGGTGAGTGTGAAGTGTATGAAAATGTGCGTATAGAAGGAAAATCAAAAATCATTAATTCTATCATTAAAAGTTCAAGTGTGATTGAAGATAGTATAGTAGAAAATAGCGATGTAGGGCCTTTAGCGCATTTGCGTCCAAAATGCCAGCTTAAAAATACCCATATAGGAAATTTCGTAGAATGTAAAAATGCTTTATTAAATGGAGTTAAAGCAGGGCATTTGAGTTATTTAGGGGATTGTGAGATAGATGAGGGAACTAACATAGGTTGTGGTACTATCACTTGTAATTATGATGGGGTTAAAAAGCATAAGACCAAAATAGGTAAAAATGTTTTTGTGGGTTCAGATACGCAATTTATCGCTCCGGTTGAGATAAAAGATGAGGTAATCATCGCAGCAGGAAGCACCGTGTGTAAGGATGTAGAAAAAGGCTCTTTGTATATTAATAGAGCAAAGACGCAAATTATAGAAGATTTTTACTATAAAAAACTAGGTAAAAAATGAAAACAATCTTACTAGCAGTAAGTGGAAGCATAGCCTTTTATAAAGCTTATGAGCTGATTTCTTTATTAAAAAAAGAAGGCTTTAGGGTTAAAGTTTTGCTAAGTTTGGGAGTTTTAAAATTTGGCACTAAGCTTAGCTTTGAAGCTTTAGCGGATGAAATTTTATGTGAAGATAATGAAAGTTGGCAAAATACTAATAATCATATAGCTTTTAGTAAGACTTGCGATTGTGTGCTTTTTGCGCCTGCTAGTATAAATTCTATTAATAAATTAAACTATGGTATAGCAGATAATTTATTTATTCAAACTTTAATAGCAGTAGATAAAAATAAACCATTTTTAATCGCACCCGCTGCAAATACAAACATGTATTTACATTTTAGCACTCAAAATTCTTTAAAAAATTTAAAAGAGCAAGGTTATATTATCATTGATCCTATAGTTAAAACTCTAGCTTGTAAAGATGAGGGCTTAGGAGCTTTGGCTGAGCTTGATAGTATTATAAATGTTTTAAAAAGAAGTCTAATGCAAGAAGATTTTTTTAAAGATAAAAGTTTTATTGTAAGCGGTGGTGGCACTAAAGAAAAAATTGATGATGTAAGATGTATTAGTAATTTTTCAAGTGGAAAAATGGCAAAGGCGGTTGCTGATGCCTTGTATTTTTTAGGTGCTAAGGTGGTGCTAGTTAGCTCAGTAGAGTTTAAAACACCTTATAAATTAGAAAAATTTGAATCTTCTTTAGAACTAAAAGAAAAATTGCAAAAATACAAAGATTTTGATGCTTTAATTATGGCTGCTGCTGTGAGTGATTTTACTCTTGAGGCTTATAAGGGTAAGATTAAGAAAAATGAGCATTTAAACGGACTTGATTTAAAATTAAAGCCGAATGAAGACATCTTAAAAAATTTAGATTTTAAAGGCAAAAAAATAGGCTTTAAAATGGAATTTGATGCGCAAAATGCTTTAGAAAATGCTAAAAAATCTTTAATTAGTAAAAATTTAGATATGGTGTGTTTAAATGTCTTAAATGAGCAAATGAACTTTGGAAGTGATGAAAATAGCATTTGTTTTATCACTAAAGATAGTATCTTTGAAAGTTCTAAACAAAGCAAAGAAAAACTTGGTTTTGTTTTAGCACAAGAATTAAGGAAACTTTGGTGAATATCATCAATTCAACCTTACCTGTAAGAATGCAAATTTTAGAAAAACGCGCATATAATCGCTATGTATTGCTTTTAAACACTAAAAAGCTTGAAACAAAAAGTTTGATAGAGCTTGAAGTAGGGGAGGAATATTTAGCTGAAGTTTATGAAGATAAAGGCGTGATTTCTTTTAAAAATCTTTTGAAAAAGCCTAAAATTAGACTTTTTGAAGAAGGGACTGAACTCATAGAAAAGCTTTTACAAGAAGGTGATGAAAAAGCTTGGTATAAAAAATTCATTATCCAAAGACTTATGGAAAGCAAAAGCACATATGAGTTTGAAATTTATAAGGAAATGTTTTTTGCATTTTTTGAAGGAATTTATCATATACCTTTTGTTTATGAGGGAAATAGAGCTTTATTTGAAGCTAAGAAAAATGGAAATATTTTAGAGGTATATTTGTATTTTGAAATTTTTGGTGCTTTAAAAATTATAATTGATAATGGTAAAATCATACGCATACAAACACCTTTTGCCAAAGTAGCACATTTTTTAAACGAGTATTTTAAATTTGAAGTAGTTAATACGCTCAATCCTATGTTTGTTTTTAAAAGATTGATGGATATAAAGGGATAGAATGAATGAGTTAAAGCATCTTGCTGTAGTAATGGATGGCAATAGAAGATGGGCTAGAAAAAATGGACTTTTAGAAAAAATTGGCTATAGTCAAGGTGCTAAAGTTGTTGAAAAAATTATAGAAGTATGTATAGATGAAAAAATTCAAAATCTAACCCTTTATGCTTTTAGTACAGAAAATTGGCAAAGACCAAAAGAAGAAGTGGAGTTTCTTTTTAAGCTGTTAAATAAATATCTTGATGAATCTTTAAATAAATTTATAGCTAATGAAGTGCGTTTTAAAGCCATAGGAAATTTAAGTCTTTTAGATGAATTAACCTTAAAAAAAATACAAAATTTTCAAGAACAAACTAAAAATTACACAAAATTATGCGTAAATTTAGCTATTTCTTATGGAAGCAAGGATGAAATAGTTAGAGCGGTTAAAAAGGTGATTGAAAAAAATCTTGAAATTAATGAAGCAAATATACAAGCAAATCTTGACTTAAGTGAAGATGTGGATTTGTTTTTAAGGGTAGGGAGCGCTAAAAGAATTTCAAATTTTTTATTATGGCAATCAAGTTATGCAGAAATTTATTTTAGTCAAACCTTATTTCCCGCACTTACTAAAAAAGAAATCACAAATATCATTACTGAGTTTAAAAAACGCAAAAGAACCTTTGGTAAATGATATTTTTATTTTTATTACTAGGGCTTTGTGTGGGTTCTTTTGTCAATGTTTTGATTTTAAGAACGATTAATAAAGAAAGCATAATAAGCCCAAGATCAAAATGCCCTAAGTGTTTTAAAACTTTGAAATTTTATCATCTTTTTCCTTTGTTATCTTTTGTATTTTTAAAAGGCAAATGTGCCTTTTGTAAAGAAAGAATTTCTTTGATTTATCCTTTTAATGAATTTATTTGTGCGTGTTTGTTTGTCTTTGCTTTTTATTTAATTGAAGATGTTTTTCAAATTTTAATTTTTGCTTGTATGCTAGCTGTATTATTAGCACTTTCTTGGATGGATTATTATCTAAAAGCAGTGAGTGAGCTTTGGCTTTGGATTTTGTTTGTTTTAGCTTTTTGTTTTGATTTTTTGCAAAATGGTTTAAATTTAGAGGATTTTCAAGATAGCTTTTTATTTAGAGTGTGTTTTGGAGCGGGGTTAATTTTTATACTAAAAAGTGTGATTAATTTTATTAAAAATTTTAAAAAAAGAGATGAAATTTTAGAAAGTTTAGGGGAAGGTGATGTTATAATAATAGCTTTGATTTTTGGAATTTTTGGCTATGAAAAAGGCTTTTTGATTTTATTTATTGCAAGTTTTTTAAGTCTTTTGATGTTTATAAAAATAGCCAAGAAAGATTATCAAATGCCTATGATTCCTTTTTTATTTTGTGGAATTTTGATTAATCTAAGTGTAGAAAGTATATTATGAAACTAGTTTATAAGTATTTGCTTAATCAGTTTTTAAGTACAATGTTATCTTTATTTTTTACTTTATTTATTATTGTTTCGATTATTTTTTTTATACAACTTGCTAAAATTACTGCTTATATTGAAATTACTTTTTTTGAATTAATCAAATTATATATTTTTCTTTTACCAAAGATATTAATTTTTACTCTACCCATATCTTTTTTCATAGCTTTGACTTTAGCCTTTTATAGGCTTTCTAGGGAAAATGAAAGCACAGTGTTATTTGCTTTGAGTATAGCTCCAAGTATGATAGCAAGTTTTTTTGCAAAAATTGCAGCTTTAGTAAGTACTTTTATGCTTGTGGTGGTTTTGGTTTTTATACCTATATCTTTTGAACTTTTTGATAATTTTGTAGATTATAAAAAAATTAGTGCTAAAGTAAGTATAAAAACAGGGGAATTTGGACAAAGATATGGAGAATGGCTTGTTTTTATCGATGCCAAAAATTCTGATGAAACTTATAAAAATATCATAATGTATCATCCAAAGAAAAACCCACAAGATAAAGAACAAGTGATTTTAGCCAAAGAAGGAAAGTTAGAAACAAATGATGGGGTTATTACTTTTAAGCTAGATGAAGGAAAAGCTTATGAGATTAAAGAAGAAGATTGGCATATTTCTAGTTTTAAAAATTTATTAATTAAAAGTAAACTTTCTTCTAAAGAATTAAATACTCAAAGTTTTTATGGGTATTGGTCTGATGTAACAAGCAATAAAGAAAAAGCAAAAGAATTTGTTATTTATATTCTTATAGCTTTATTTCCTTTAGCTAGTGTGCTTTTTGCACTCTCTTTTGGTATAGTAACTTATCGTTATGAAAAAGGTTTTGCTTATTTTGGAATTTTTGTGATTATTTTTGCTTATTTTACGCTTTTGATTAGTTTTTATAATCCTCCTTTTGTAGCTATTGCTGTGATTTTTTCAAGCTTTTTAATTACTTCTTTGTTTTATTTTAAAGCAAAAATTGCAAGTAAGTATTAATGCTTTTAAAATTAACTTTTTCTTATGATGGTTCTAAATTTCAAGGTTCAGCCACCCAACTACATAAGCTTAGTGTCCAAGATACCTTAGCGCAGGCCTTGTCGCATTTGGGTATTTATGAAAAACCTTTATTTGCTTCAAGAACTGATAAAGGTGTGCATGCATTTAATGCAGTCGCTTGTGTAAAAGCAGGAGAACATTTTAAAGATTTTGTATATTTAAAAAATAAAATCAATCATTTTGCACACCCATTTATACATATAAAGCATATCCAAAGAATGCAAGAAAATTTCCAAGTGCGTTTTGATGTGCAAAAAAGAGCATATCGCTATATTATAAGTCATGAAAAATATAATCCTTTTTTAGCCTCATATGTGCATTTTTATCCAAAAATAAATATTAAATTAGCCAAGGAAATTGCTTTTTTATTTGAAGGAGAGCATAATTTTAAACTCTTTCAAAAAGAAGGTTCTGATAATAAAACAAGTATAAGAAAAATGTATAAAACTAGAGTTTATGCTTATAAAAATTACACTGTGTTTTATTTTGAAGCAAATGGTTTTTTAAGATCTCAAATTAGAATGATGATGGCAAGTATTTTAAAAGTACTAGAAGGAAAAATGAGTAAAAATGAGCTTTTAGAGCAAATCAATGCTAAAAAAGCTCATTGTAGATTTTTAGTTCCTGCTAGTGGTTTGTATTTGAGTAAGATTTCTTATTATAATAATGCATGATTTTTTTATGTATAAAAAATGAAAAAAGAATGATCAAGGTCCCTATGCAAAAAGGTAGTAGCTCTACATCTACTCCAAAAATACTCATATTGATAAAAATACTTATAGGTATAATGGCATTATTCATCAAGGCTAAAACCCCGCTATCTACTTCAGTGGAGCCTTTGTTCCATAAAAAATATCCAAGTCCTGAAGCAATAGTCCCAAGATAAATCAAAGCTATCCAAGAACTTAAATTGGATGGTAAATTATTATAATCTCCAAAAAATAAAAAAGCAGGTAAGGTTATACTGGTTGCGCCTAAATAAAAATAAGCGAAAGCTTCTTTTTGATTTAAATTTGTATTTTTTTCTAATAAAATTTTATAAAAACTTTGTCCAGCGCCAAATACTAAATTAGCTCCTTGAATAAGTAAAAAGCCATATAAAAAATTAGAGTTAATATTATCAAATTTAACTACAAAAGCACCTACAATACATATAAAAATACTTATAAAATATAAATATCTAAGATTTTTTGAAAAAAGCCCATAAAAAAGTACAACATAAAAAGGTGTAAAAATCGTAAAAAGTGCCACTTCGCTTACACTTAAATATAAAAAAGAATGATAATAAAATAAATTCATCACACCAAGTTGTAAAGCTCCAATGCTTATGAGTTTTAGTTTTAAATGCAAATTCAGCTTAAAATTTAAAAAAGGTAAAAATACTAATAAAGACAAAAAAACTTTTGCAAATGCAGCAAAAAAACTATCCATTTCTAAGGTTATAAAATGCCCAATTAATGGAAAAGAAAAAGCCCAAATAAAACTTGCTAGTAATAAACTTGGCATTTTAAAGCACACCTTCTAATTTAAGTAAAGCTTCTTTGATAAATAAACCACCATTGTATCCGCCTAAGTGATTTTTAGCTACCACTCTATGACAAGGTATAAAAATTGCAAGTTTGTTTTTAGAATTTGCATTACCTACCGCTCTAAAAGCTTTTGGATGATTGACAAAAGAAGCAATTTCTTGATAGGTTTTAGTTTGTCCATAGGGAATTTTAATTAAAGCTTTATATACTTTTTGCTCAAATTCGCTCCCCTGAAGAGCTAGGGGTGTATTAAAGAAAAAAAGTTTTTTATTAAAATAAAGGTCTAACTCTTCTAAGGCTTGTTCTAAAATAGTGTGTTTATCTTTAGTAAAATTGGGCTTATATGTTATAAAATCAACATTGATAAGTTTATTTTCATTGCTCTGCAAAAGAATATAAGCAAAACTAGCTTTGTAAAAACTTTGATACATTTTTTCCTCATTTTAAAATAATCATTGTATGAATTTTAAATTAATTAATTGTTATTAAAGCAAAAATTTAGTTAAAATAGTGATTTAATTTATATCAAAGGAAAATATTTGAGGATTTTATTATTTAGTTTGATTATAAGTTTAAATGCATTAGCTTTAGATTACACTTGCGGGTATGTCAAAGAAAATAAGATGGATTTTTTTAAAGAGTTTAAACCACAAGTTTCTCAAGATTTTGCTCAAGTAGATTTAAATTGCGATTTTTCTTTAAAAAATAATCAAATTACAAAAAGATTATATGAGCTTGCTAATGAAATTAGAGGAAGTAATAGTGCCTGTATGGGAGGGGAATATTTTAGCGATTTGAGAAAATTTGATTTTAAATTATTAGAAATTGCGCTTGATCCGCAAGTTTATCAAAAAACTTTACAAGATCCTATAATACTTGAAGAAAAATTTGCAAAATTAAAAGCTTATTTTAGATTTTGGGCTTATCAAAGTATAGGAAATTTTAAGCTCTTTAAGGAATTTTGGAAAGAGTATAATAATGCGATTAATCCTTTAACAAAATATTTTCAAAACGAATTTAATCTAGATAAAGCAAGTGCTATTTACTTTGCTAGTAATGCTTTGAATGAATTTTTAAATTGGGCAGTTGGTGAGACTAAAATCTTTAAAGATATTTCGGACTTTGAAAAATTTGTGGCTAATAAAAACAACTCTTTAGAACAAATAAAAGAATATATTTATTCTAAAAAAATTAGCAATTTAGAATTAAATAATGGTTTTAAATCTGCTTTGTTAAACAATAGAGAAAGTCAAATTATAAGTGAGTTTATAAAATTAGGTGTAAAAATAAATGAAGGTTATGAGTCTGCTTTGTTTTTTGCATTAGATAGTGCAGATAATGTCAAGCTTTTATTAGAAAATGGAGCTATTATTGATTATAGAAATTCTTTTGGAAAAACACCTTTGTTTTATGCAGTTGAATATAACAATTATAAGGTCGCAAAAGTTTTGTTAGAAAATGGAGCTAATGTAAATCAAAAATACATTAACGATAATGAAAAACTTTCTATTACTAGTATGGGAAGCAATACGCCATATTTCATTACTTTATGTGCACTTGAGCATACTTCTAAAAATATTTTTATGCATGGAGCAAACTATGCAGATGTAAAAATGCTTAAGTTACTTATAGATTACAAAGCAAATTATAAAGAAATTGATGATTTGGGATTTAATGCTCTTGATTTTGCCATAATTGCAAAAAAAGAACAAAATATTAAATATCTAAAAAAACTTGGTTTAAAGGAAAATGAGAATTTAATGCTATATGAAGAGACACAGCCATGAAAATTGCTTTAATAACTGGAGTAAGTTCAGGTTTTGGACTAGAGAGTTTAAAAGCTTTAATAGAACTTGATTATAAAGTTATAGCTATAGCAAGACGCAAAGATAGATTAGAAAAACTACAAGAGCTTTATGGGGATAAAATTTATCCCATAGAACTTGATGTTAGAGATAAACAAGCAGTTTTTGCATCAATTGAAAATTTACCTCAAGATTTTGGCAATATTTCTTTGCTTGTTAACAACGCAGGTCTTGCTTTAGGTTTAAATGAATTTGATTCTTTGGATATTGAAGATATTGAAGCCATGGTAGATACTAATATCAAAGGCTTTTTATATGTAGCAAGAGCTGCTTTACCTTTACTTAGAAAAGCAAAAAATGCCCACATAATTAATCTTGGCTCAATTGCAGCTAATGTGCCTTATTATGGAGGTAATGTTTACTGTGGAACTAAGGCTTTTGTGGCGCAATTTTCCAAAGCTTTAAGAACGGATTTGCGTGGAAGTAATATAAAAGTAACAAATATCGCTCCAGGGCTTTGTAAAACTGAATTTAGTGAAGTGAGATTTAAAGGTGATATTAAAAAAGCTGATGAGGTTTATGAAAATACTAAATATATCAAAGCTGAAGATATAGCAAAAATTATTACTTTTATCGTTAGCTTACCTGAGCATATTAATATTAACGAAATAGAGCTTATGCCTGTGACTCAAACATGGGCAGGAACTTTTAGCGAAAAAATATAAAAACTTAAGGATAATTATGAAAATTTTTTATTTATTATTAGCTCCTTTGTTGTTATTTGCTGATGCACAAGCAAATGCAGAACTTTTTGGAGCTTGGACGCTTTTACCACCGGTGATAGCTATTATTTTAGCTTTTGTTACTAAAGATGTAGTACTTTCGTTATTTATTGGTGCATTAAGTGGTACTTTTATGTTAGGACTTATTGAAAATAGTATTTACCATGCTATCATTGCTTCTTTTACAGGCTTTATTTCCAAAGTGGTAAATGCCATGGCAAGTCCGGGTAATGCAGGAATTTTATTGCAAGTTTTAACTATAGGTGGTGTTGTAGCTCTTATTACCAAAACAGGGGGGACAAAAGCAGTAGCTCTTTGGCTTTCTACTAAAGCTAAACAAGCAAAAAGCTCACAATTTGCTACTTGGTGCATGGGAATTTTTATTTTCTTTGATGATTATGCCAATTCATTAATCGTAGGTCCTATCATGCGTCCGGTAACAGATAAATTTAGAGTAAGCCGTGAAAAGCTTGCTTTTATAATGGATGCAACTGCAGCACCAATTACCGGTCTTGCTATCATTTCTACTTGGATAGGACTTGAAATTTCTTTAATTCGCAGCGGATATGATCTAATTGATAATGCAACTTTTGCACATTTAGGTGTAGTAAAAGAAGAAATTAACGCTTTTGAAATCTTTGTACAAACCTTACCTTATAGATTTTATAATCTTTTTATGTTGATTTTTGTTGTTTTGACTATTTATACAGGTAGGGAATTTGGACCTATGTTAAAAGCTGAACTTAGAGCTAGAGCAGGTAAATTTTCTCATGGTCATGAACAAATTGATAATATAGAAGATAAGGTCTTAGAGCCAAAAGAGCATGTAAAATTACAAGCTTCTAATGCTATTATACCTTTGGCTGTTTTGATTGTGTTTTCATTTATAGGTTTTTATTTTAGTGGTTATAATGCCTTAGATGATGTGAGTGTTAAAGCACAAATTGATGCAGCACCGTTTAGTTTATTTGCTTTTAGAGAGACTTTTGGCGCAGCTGATGCTTCAGTTGTATTGTTTCAAGCAGCACTTTTAGCTACCATAGTGGCTATTATTTTGGGAATGTATAGAAAAATATTTACTTTAAAAGAAGCTATTGCGGTTTGGACTCATGGCTGGAGAACTATGATTATGACTGTGATTATTTTACTTTGTGCATGGTCATTAGCTTCTGTGATTAAAGATTTGGGAACTTCTAAATATTTAATTGACTTATTTTCAGATAAAACACCTCTTTATTTGCTTCCTACAGCAATTTTTATTTTTGCTTCTATTATTTCTTTTTCAACGGGAACTAGTTATGGAACTATGGGTATTTTAATGCCTTTGGCTATTCCTTTAGCTATGGCTGTTGGGGTTCATAATGAATTAAGCGGAGCAGAGTTGCACCAATATATGATTATTAATATTTCAGGGGTTTTAACAGGAGCTATTTTTGGAGATCATTGCTCACCAATTTCTGATACAACTATACTTTCATCTATGGGAAGTAAGTGTGATCTTTTAGCTCATGTTAGTACACAAATGCCTTATGCTTTGAGTGTTTGTGCTATTAGTATACTTTGCGGTTATTTACCGGTAGCATTAGGACTTAATGTATGGCTAGGACTTGTTTTTGGAATCTTAGCTATGATAGTTTTACTTTTTGTGGTTGGCAAAAAGGTAGATGCGTAAATGCATTTTGAAGAAAAAATTGCTTTAAACAAAGCATTGTTTTCTTCTTTATATGATGGAGAAATTCAGTGCTTTAAATCACCTTTAAAAGCTTATAGAACTAGGGCGGAATTTTCTATATATCATCATGAAAATGGGAAAATTTCTTATGCAATGTTTGAAAATAAGAAAAAAATTCCTATTGAAAATTTTGATATAGCAGATGAAAAAATTCAAAAATATATGCCTATTTTATTAAATAATCTAAATGAAAATTTAAAAGAAAAGCTTTTTGGAGTAGAGTTTTTAGCTACAAAATTAGATTTAAGTATAACTTTACTTTTCCATAAAAATATAGAGCTAATCACACAAGATTTACAAGAATTAGCAGAAAAATTAAATCTCAAGCTCATAGCAAGAAGTAGGGGTAAAAAACTTGTATTTAATGGAGAAAATTTAAGACAAATTTTAAATATCAATACAAATGAATTTTTATATGAGTTTAATAATGATTGTTTTATCCAACCCAATACTTTTATTAATGAAAAGATGATCGAATGGGTTGTATCTTGTGTAGAGAGTGATTTTAAGCAAGATTTATTAGAGCTTTATTGTGGTTATGGAAATTTTACCATAGCTTTAGCAAGAAATTTTAAAAAAGTTTTAGCAACTGAAATTTCTAAGAAAAATATTGAGTTTGCTTTAAAAAATTGCGTTTTAAATTCTATTGAAAATATAACTTTTACAAGGCTTTCTAGTGAAGAGTTAAGTCAAGCATTGAAAAAAGAAAGGGAATTTAATCGCTTAAAAGACATAGATTTAGATGGTTTTAAAATATCTCATGTCTTAGTTGATCCTCCAAGAGCAGGACTTGATTTAAGCGTGATTAAACTTATTAAAAATTATGAAAATATCATTTATATATCGTGCAATCCTATCACTTTAAAAGAAAACCTTGAGAAATTATGCAAAACTCATAAAATATCCAAATTTGCATTTTTTGATCAATTTGCAAACACAAATCATCTTGAATGTGGTGTTTATTTGAAAATCAAATAACAATATAAAACATTAATTTTGCACATATTACAATAATTATAGTAAAAATAAACACAATAGGATGAATATATGCATGAAAAGGATTTTGTTTTTTTAAGATTATTTTATAAAAAAGAGAAAATAGTATTAATATAAAAATACAAAAAGCAAAGAATATTTTGCAAATAAATATCCAATTTAATGAATTTAAGTGAAAATGAGCTAAATATAAACCACTAAGAAATAAAATCAATACAATAGGTGGCATTATTTTAATTGTATTTTTTATATCCAAATTTAATTTTCTTAATAAGAATACATCGGTAAATAAAAATCCTATAAAAAATATAGCACAAAATAAATGTATTATTAGTATATAAGGATAAATATCGATCATGATTACAACCTTTATTGCGATAATTTTTAATATTTTACAATACTCAGTGGTAAAATTTATTGACTTATGTTAAATTATATTAAGCATTATAAAATAATAATGCAAGTTTTATTATATAAATAAAGTCTCTAAAGTCATAGTTTAATCTAAGCTAAATTGAGTTTGTCAATACTACAAATATTTGTAAATTTAAAATATTATAACAAAGTTACAAGCTTTAATTTTTTTGATATTTTTTATCTTAAATGCAGAATGTATTTAAGGAAAAAACTTATATAAGTTAGAATTTATGTAATCTTTGTTACTATTAAAATAGTTGATTTAATCAATTAATTTTTACAAAGGATTTCTCATATTTTTTCAAAAAATTACTTATACAAATAGAAAAATACTCTATAAGGTCAATGAAATTTTGAAGCCATTTGGATTGAAATCAAGCGATTGGAGAGTTTTTGTTTATTTAAGCCATCATCAAAATAGCACTTTAGCTCCAATATGTGAATTTTATCAAATGGATAAAGCTATACTTTCTAGAGTTGTTTCCAAACTAGCAAAACTTGAATATATAGAGTTTTTAAAAGCTGATGATAAAAGAGAAAAGATCATTACTTTAAGTGCCAAGGGTAAAGAAATTTTTTTTGATGCAAATGTTTGTATAAGAAAATATGAAAAAGAAATCTTAGATATATTAGATGAACAAGATCAAGAAGTGCTTTTAAAATTACTTGATTATATCAATGAAAAAATTTAAGAAAGGTTTTTTCATGGGTCTTAGTAAGAAATATAATTTATTTAATATAAATTTTTTCTGTATTTTTGGGATAAATTTTGTTATTTGTCTTGTTTTTTATATGAGTACTATTTCTAGTACAGATTATGTTTTGGGTGTTTTAAATCTTCAAACTAGCACCGCAGGACTTATAATGGGTGCTTTTGTTATAGGTGCTTTGCTTTCTAGACTTTATTTTGGTTCTATTATTGATGGTATTAATATAAAAAAAGTGATTATATTTTCACTTTTATTTTATCTTTTTATTAATTTAATGTATTTGAAATTTTATAATGTGTATTTTTTGGTATTGATACGCTTTTTAGCTGGAGTTTGCTATGGAATTTGTTCTTGTGCTTGTGGGGCAGCTATTGCTAGAATAATACCTAGTAATAAAAGAGGAATTGGTATAGGGTATTATGCTACGAGTGTTGTTTTAACTTCAGCTTTAGGGCCTTTTTTGGCCATAAAACTTGACTCTATCAACTTATTTCAACTAAGCTTTTTAATTGCAAGTGTGAGTATTATCTTTGCATTGGTTTTATCAATTTTTTTAAAAGTAAGAAGATTTAAAAAACATTATCATGTAAAAAGAAAATTTAGTATTTATAATTATTTTGAAAAATCAGTTTTAAATTTAGCTTTGATTACTTTTTTGATCGCATGTCCTTTTGGAGCTATTATAGCTTATATGAGTGCTTATACTCAAAGTTTAAATTTAAGCTTTGCTGGATCTATGTTTTTTGTAATATATGCTGGATTTTCTATAGTTTTTAGACCTCTTGCTGGAAAGGTATTTGATAAACATGGAGCTAATATTGTAATAATTTTTTCATTATTTAGTTTTATATTGTGTTTACTTTTACTTGCGTTTGCAAAAAATTTTTATATGATTATTATCGCCGGTATATTTTGTGCACTAGGTTATGCAAATGCTACTTCAAGTGCACAAGCTTTGGCTATCAAACTAGCTCCTAAAGAAAAAATGGGGTTAGCTAATTCTACTTTTTTTCTATCTTTGGATTTTGGCATAGGAGTTAGTCCTTATCTGTTGGGTATTGTTGAACCAAGTATAGGTTTTGCTAATGTCTATGCACTTTGTGCTGTACTTGTTTTGTTTGCTCTTGTTTTATATTATTTATTAATAGTTAAAAAAACTTTTTGTTAATTTTATTTTAGATACAATGCTTTTTTTAAAAATAAGGAAAAAGCATTGTGTGATACTCATAAAATACTAAGTTCTATGAAAAATATCGCCATTATAGGACTTAGTCCTAATCAAGAAAAACCTTCGTATTTTGTAAGCAAATATTTACAAGATTTATCTTATACAATTTATCCTATCTATCCTAAAGAAGATTTTATTTTAAACGAGAAAGTTTATAGAAATTTAAGGGAAATTTCTTTTGAAATCGACACGGTTGTAATGTTTAGAAAAGCAAGTTACGCAAATGAAATTTTTGAAGATCTTTTAGCTAAAAATGTTAAAAATTTTTGGATGCAACTTGGTATTATTAACGATGAAATAATGCAAAAATGTAAAAAATTTGGTATAAATTGTGTTCAAGATCGTTGTATCAAAATAGAATTAGATAAAAAAGGTAAATCATGATTGAGTTAAATAAAATTTATCAAGCAAAGCAAAAAATTGCAGATTTTGTATTAAAAACCCCTTTGGTGCACTCTTCTTTTTTAAGTGAGTTTTTAGATACTGATGTTTTTCTAAAATGTGAAAATTTACAAAAAACAGGTGCTTATAAAATCAGAGGTGCTTATAATGCTATTGCTAATTTAAGTAAAGAACAAAAGCAAGCAGGTGTAATAGCTGCAAGCGCTGGAAATCATGCACAAGGAGTTGCAATTAGTGCTAAAAAATTTGGGATAGAAGCTGTGATTGTTATGCCTGAAGCTACACCTTTGCTAAAAGTAAGTGCGACTAAAAATTTAGGTGCAAAAGTGATTTTAAAAGGAGATAATTTTGATGAGGCTTATGCTTATGCGTTAAATTATGCTAAAGAACATCATTTAAATTTTATTCATCCTTTTGAAAATGAAAGTATTATAGCAGGGCAGGGTACTTTAATGCTTGAAATGCTTGATGAAATAAGTGATTTAGATATGATTTTAGCTCCAGTTGGTGGTGGAGGTTTGATTAGTGGAGTGGCGAGTGCTGCTAAGCAGATTAATCCTAATATAAAAGTTATTGGAGTAAGTGCTAAAGGAGCTCCTGCTATGTATGAGAGTTTTAAAAGTAAAAAAATAATCAATTCAAAGGCTGTGAGAACCATAGCTGATGGTATTGCGGTGCGTGATGTAAATAAAATTAATTTTGATATTATTCTTGAATGTGTTAATGATTTTATTCAAGTTGATGATGAAGAAATAGCTAATGCGGTGTTGTATTTACTTGAAAAACACAAAATCACAGTTGAAGGTGCTGGAGCATCAGCAGTTGCTGCACTTTTACATAAAAAAATAGATTTAAAAAATCATAAAAAAATAGGCGTGATTTTAAGCGGTGGAAATATTGATGTACAAATGTTAAATATTATCATAGAAAAAGGTTTGTTTAAAGCTTTTAGAAAAATGCTTATCAATGTTACTTTGGTTGATAAACCAGGAGCTTTGAGTATTTTGAGTGATGCTATAAAAGAAGCTCAAGCTAATATAGTTAAAATTGATTATGATAGATTTTCCACTAAGCTAGAATATGGCGATGCGATGATTTCAATTACTTTAGAAACAAAAGGAAAAGAACATCAAGAATTAGTCAGAAAGATACTTTATGACAAAGGTTTTAATTTCAATGAAATTTTATGATAAATGAAATATAATATTTTGTAAATAAATTATAAGGAAAAAAATGTCGCAAGAAAAAATTTTAGAACCAGATACATTAATAACCTCTAAGACAGATTTAAAAGGGGATATTATTTATGCTAATGATGATTTTTTAAAATATGCGGGTTATAAAATGGAGGAAATTTTATATAAACCTCACAATATTGTGCGTCATCCTGATATGCCAAAAACTGTTTTTAAATGTTTATGGGATTATATACAAGATGGAAAAGAAATTTTTGCTTTTGTTAAAAATAAAACCAAACAAAATGATTATTATTGGGTTTTTACTAATGTTACAGCTTCTTTTGATGAACAAGGAAATATTATAAATTATTATTCAGTTAGAAGAAAACCTAAAAGAGAGGCAATATCAACCATAGAGCAAGTTTATAAAATTCTTTTAGAAATAGAAGAAAAAGATGGTATAAAAGCCGGAGTGGATGAACTTGTTAAGATAGTTAATTCTTATGGTATGAGTTATAATCAATTAATTTTAGAGCTTCAAAGATGAATTTGATAAATTTTGTTTATAAATTATTATTTTATATTGAGATATAATTACTCCCATTTTAATTTTAAACTAAGGAGATTGTGTTATGTCTTCAGAAAAAATTCTAACCTCGGATGTTTTAATAACATCAAAAACTAATTTAAAAGGTGAGATTATTTATGCAAATGAGGATTTTTTGAGATATTCTGATTATAAAATTGAGGAAATTTTATATAAACCTCACAGTATCATGCGTCATCCTGATATGCCAAGAACGGTTTTTAAATATTTATGGGATAACATTCAGCTTAAAAAAGAAGTTTTTGCTTTTGTAAAAAATAAAACAAAATATAATGATTATTATTGGGTTTTTGCTAATGTAACTGCTTCATGTGATGAAAATGGAAACATTTTAAATTATTATTCAGTTAGAAGAAAACCTAATGTTGATGCTATCAAAACAATAGAAGAAATTTATAAAGTTCTTTTGTTGAAAGAAAAAGATGGTGGTATTAAATCTGGAATAGAAGAGTTAAAAGCAATAGTAAAATCTTATGGGGTGACCTATAATGAACTAATGATGAAAATTCAAAAATAAAAAAGGATTTCTTATGAAAAATATTTTGTTTCTTGGTATAGTTTTAAGCATAGTAGCCTGTATTAATTCTTTGTTTTATGCAGAGTTTATTTCCTTAGGTTTCTTTTTAGTTTTGTTTTGTTTATTTATATATGGATTGTTTATTTTAAAAAAAGAAGAACAATTTAGCGATAAGATTTTACATCTTAGTAGAGAGTTAAAAAATGGTAATTTTGATTCAAGAATTGTATATATTAAATGTGCTAATAAAAAATTAAAAGAAATTGCTGATAATCTTAATAATACAATAGATGGTTTAGAAGCTTATTTAAGAGAGATAAATACTTCAATTGCTTGTTCTCAAAAAGGTGAATATTTTAGAAGAGCTATCCCTGAAGGTTTAAAAGGTATTTTTGTTCATAATATTAACTTTATTAATAAAGCTTTAGATGATATAGAAAAAACAGGAAAATCTGTTTTTAAAAATGCTTTATCAAGAGAACTTATGGACTTGAGTTTAAATAGTCAAAATAAAAATTTAAACGATTTGTCTTCTGCATTAAATAAAATCATCAAACTTATGAGAGAAGTTTTTGGTGATATTAGAATAATCTCAAATACAGCACAAAAAAATGGTTTAGAAGTAGGTAATTTACAGGATTCAATTTCATCAATGATGCAAGTGGCTGATGAAAGTAAAAATGCTGTAAATACTTTTGCATCTAATGCTCAGAGTATCAATGCAATTGTTGAGGTAATTAGGGATATTGCAGATCAAACTAACCTACTTGCATTAAATGCAGCTATTGAAGCAGCTCGTGCGGGAGAGCATGGTAGAGGTTTTGCTGTGGTTGCAGATGAAGTAAGACAACTTGCTGAAAAAACACAAAAAGCAACAGGTGAAATTACTTTAGCAATTCAAGTAATGAATCAAGAAATTGCTTCTATACAAGAAAATAGCGAAAAAGTGTTTGATATTGCAAATTCTTCTGATAGTAAAGTTGCTGATTTTAGTGAGGCATTTAAAGAATTAGAGGATAAAAGCTCTCATTTAGGAAAAGAATTTGTTAATTTTGCTTCTGATTTAACTCTTTCTGCAATGAAAATAGATCATATATTATATAAATCTGATGTTTATTTAACTCTAAATGGTTCTCAAGAAAATCTTCAAAATCTAGATCCTATTTCAACTTTATGTAAAGATGAAGATGCAAAAAGTATTTTCTGTCCTTTAATTTCTCAAAATGAAATGGAGGTTAAGAGTGAGAAAATACAAAGTGCGGCAAGTAAAGCTATAAAAATAGCTAAAAAGGACAACATATCAAAAGAAGATTATGACTCTATTATTAATGATATAAGAGAACTTGAAAATGAAAGTAGAGTAGTTATGAATAAATTAGAAGCTTAAAGCTTCTAATTTAGATAAGAGCTATTTTTAAAACTTCTTGTAAATTTTTCACCCCAATAATTTTCATATTTTTTACTACTTCTTCAGGAATATCTTTTAAATCTCTTTCATAGTTTTTATGTGGGATAATGGCTGTTTTAATATCAGCTTTATAAGCAGCAATAAGTTTTTCTTTTAAACCACCTATTGGTAAAACATTGCCCATTAGATCAATTTCTCCAGTCATTGCAACATTTGATTTTACTTTCTTGTCGCTAAAAATAGAAGCAATGGCTGTGGTAATAGTTATGCCTGCACTTGGTCCGTCTTTTGGAGTGGCTCCATCTGGTACATGAATGTGAAGATTGTATTGATTGTATATGTTTTCATCTTCTTTGTAGAAAAGTTTCTTTGAGACTTTAATTTGTTCATCATCGATTAAATTCTTAACAAGACTTTGAGCAATTTTTGCTGATTCTTTCATTACATCACCTAAGCTCCCTGTTAAAGTTAGATCACCTTTGCCTTTGATTTTAATGGCTTCGATTTTCAATACATCTCCACCTACTGCAGTCCAAGCAAGTCCATTTACCTGTCCGATTTTATTTTCTTTTTCGTGCTTTTCTATTTCAAAGATTTTTTTACTTAAAAAATCTTTTAAATTTTTATCATTAATTTCAATATTTTTAATATCTTTTTCTAAAAGAAGTTTTTTAACACATTTTCTACAAATTTCAGCAATTTTTCTTCTTAAATTTCTTACACCTGATTCTCTAGTATATTCATTCACTATTAATTCTATAGCATCATCACTAAAGCTTATTTCTTCTTTTTTTAATCCATGTTTTTTTATTTCATCAGGTATGAGATAGTTTTTGGCTATTTGGAATTTCTCTTGAGGAGTGTAAGAGCTAAGTTCTATAAATTCCATTCTATCTTTTAGAGCAGGTGGAATTAAACTTGCATCATTTGCAGTAGCTATGAAAATGATTTTGCTTAAATCGATGTTAAAATTTAGATAATAATCTCTAAATTTAGTATTTTGTTCAGGATCTAAGATTTCAAGTAAAACTGCACTTGGATCTCCTCTATGATTGCGACTTAGTTTATCAATCTCATCAAGCACAATTACTGGGTTGCTTTGTTTTGCTTCTATAAGTCCTTGTATAATGCGTCCTGGCATAGCTCCTATATAGGTTCTTCTATGTCCTCTTAGTTCATTAACATCTTCTAAACCACCTAAAGCTATGCGCACTAACTCTCTTTTTAATGCCTTTGCGACTGAATTTGCTAAAGAAGTCTTGCCAACACCAGGAGGACCAACTAAGCACAAGATGACTTTTGCACCATCTCTATCTTTAATCTTGCGTTTTTCTAAAAGTTCTTTAACTGCAAAGTATTCTTCAATACGCTCTTTTGGTTTTTCTAGGGCATAGTGATCACTATTGAGTTGTAAAGATACATCTTTTAAATTTAGTTTTTTCTTTGAGGAGTGCTCAAAAGGTATATCTAAAACCGTTTCTATGTAAGTTTGCACCATAGAAGCTTCTGAATTATCTTGATGAATTCTTTCATATTTTTGAATTTGCTTTTTGATTTCTTTATAAGCCTCTTCATACATAAAAGCTTTTTTCTTTTCTAATTTTTTATTATATTCCTCTACTTCGCTTTCTTTTTGTATATCGCTTCCAAGCTCTCTTTGAATTTGTTTGAGTTGTTCTTTTAAAAAGTATTCTTTATTAACCTTGTCAATTTTAGAATGAACTTTATTTTTGATTTCTTTTTGGATTTTATTTGCTTCAATTTCTTTAGCTAAATAATCAATTAAATTTAAAAGCTTGGTTTCTAAATTAGTTTCGATAAAAAATTCATAAGCTTGTTGTTTTTTGATTTTAATAGAATTTAATATTAGATCACAAATTCTGCTAGGCTCGACATCTTCTTCTATAGTTCTTAAAAGATCAGGTGGAAAATAATGACTCACAGTCGATAAAGCTTTTGCTTTTTCTCTAACTACTTCTATAATAGCTTCTTTTTTTGTATTGCAAATTGGCTCTTGGTGAATTAAATCAACTAAAGCATATAAAGGATCATCCGAAATTCTCTCAACAATCTTGGCTTTTGCATATCCTTGGAATAAAATTTTAATCCTGCCATCAGGCAGTGGAACTTTTCTCATAATACTCCCAATGACACCACAATCATATATATCATCAAAGCCACGCCCACCTTCAATTTTTGATGGTGCCACAAAAATCATACTTTCATTTTGTAAAGCGGTATCCAAGGCTTTAATATTTTGCATATCATTTAAAAAAATAGGTGTTATCATAAAAGGGTATAAAAAAAGCTCATCTTCTACAAGAATGGGAAGTTTTGTTGGATAGTTTTGAGTATTTTCTAATTTCATTACATTATACCTTCTTCAAATATTTTTCTATACCATGGAAGTTCTGGTTTAATCATATCGATTTTATTAAAATCGGAATTTTCGATTTTTTGCTTATAAATCTCATAGCTTTGTTCTCTGTTTTTTTTCTGATATAACTCTGCTATACTTGTATCAAGGTAAAAAACTGCAAGATTAAATTTAGTTAGCATAGTATCGATTAAATCATTATATTGTACATTAGGATAGTTTTGATTATATTCTTTGATTTCTTCTATTGTTTTTAGCATTAAAGCTTGGTTACGATTTGGAACAGCAAAAGAGTCAAATTTAGCTTTGATTTTTAAATATCTTATATAAGCTACATTTTTAGAATCACCAAATTTGTTTAAATATTCATCAAGATAAAAATTTGCCATTTCATATTCTTCTTCGCTAATATGAGCTTGAGCTAATATAAGTAAAGTTTGTTCTAATAATGGATCAGCAATATGCTCACCTGCCATTGAAGTATAGTGTTTATCAGCTGCTTCAAGATTTTTTTCTTGTAAATCTTTTATAATTTGTTGATACCATTCCATAGAACTTAGATTATATAAATCTTCAGCTTTTTTCGAGCTACATGCTCCTAAAAATAAACCTGCAATAATAAGTGAAAAAATAAAAAGTTTTTTCATTATGTTACCTTATAAATTTAATAATTGTAATTATAATGTTTTTATGTTTATGAAATTGTTAATTTTTAAAACTAAAATTATAGTCAAAAACTCTTAATTAGTGTAATTTTTAAAATTGGAACTAAAATTGCTTAATGAGTTGTAATTTCTTAGTCAATAGATTTTAGGAGGCAAGATGAACTTAGAAGTTAAATGTCCTATTTTAGGTTTTGAAGATACCAAAAATATGAATTTTTATAAAATAGACGAGGTTTTTTATAGACTTAAAAGCCTTGATGGTAAAGATTTTTCTTTTGTGATGATTGATCCTTATATGATCCGTCCTGATTATGATTTTGAAGTGCCTGATTATTATCAAGAATTATTAGCTTTAAATGAGCAAACTAATTTTGGTGTGTTTGTTATAGTAGCTATTAATGAGCCATTAGAAGAATCTACGGTAAATTTTTTAGCACCTGTTGTGATGAATTATGATAATAACTCTTTAGTGCAAGTGATTTTAGATACAAGCAAATATCCTAATTATTTTCAGTCTGAAAAGATTTCAGCTTTTATTAAACAAACAAAATAATGTCTGAAATTTATATTTTAGGAAATGGTGCTATGGCAAGTGCTATAGCTAAAGGTTTAGAGGATACTTATAAAGTAGTTATTGTTGCTAGGGATTTAAAAAAAGCCAGTGGTTTAAATTTAAAAGTATTATCGTATGATGAGTTTGATATGGATAATAAAAATATTATTTTGGCTTTTAAACCTTATGCATTAGAAGAAGTAGCTGTTAAATTAAAAGGCAAGGCAAGATGGCTTATTTCGGTTTTAGCAAACACTACTTTTGAGCGGCTTCATTGTATTGATGCACAAAATTATGTGAAAATTATGCCAAATACAGCAGCCGAATTTAAAGCTTCTACAACTGCTTATTTAATGGAAAAAGATTTATTTAAAGATGAAATTTTATCTTTGCTAAATACTTTTGGTAAAGCCATAAGTTTGCAAAATGAAAAAGAATTTGATATAGCTATGGTTTTGAGTGGTTGTGCTCCTGCATTTTTGGCTTTGGTAGCAGAAAGTTTAGCTAATGCAGGTGTGAAAAATGGTTTAAAAAATGAGCTTAGTTATGAGCTTACTCGTGCAAGTTTTGAAAGCTTTAATGCTTTGTTTAATCATGCTCATCCTGCTATTATTAAAGAAAAAATTTGTTCTCCAGCAGGAGTAACTATAAAAGGAATTGAAGCTTTGGAAAAAAGAGCTTTGCGCGGTGCCTTTTTTGAAGCTTTTAATGCAAGTTTAAATAAATGAAGCAAGCTTTTAGTCTCCTAGAGCTTGCTTTTTGTATTGTAATTTTATTTTTTATTTTTGGATCTTATTATCTTGTATTTGCAAATAAATCTTTAAATGTTATATGGCAAAATCAAACCCTTTTTAATGAAGAAAAAGAATTGCTAAAGAAAATTCCTTCATATAAAGCAAAAGAGATAAATATAAATAATTACAACTTTTTAGAATACACTAGTGATGAATTTAAACTCAAATCTTTAAAAATAAAAGATTTATCCTATAAAGAAGCTTTTGTAGATGAAAAAGGCTTTTAGTTTATTGGAACTTGCGTTAAGTCTTGTTATTTTGGGTATTTTGATTACTATTTTAATTAATCCAGCTATGTATATTTATAATTATAGTTTTAATGTTAAAAAATCTAGTGAAATATTTTTTGATTTAAATCAAGCTTTACTTAGCATGGAGAAAATTTATAATTCTTGCTTGAATGCAATATTTACAAGTAATTCTTTTGAGTGTTATATGAGTGCAAATGATGATATTTTTTATGATTTGTCATTAAAAAAATTAAACTTCAGTGGTATTATTTTAGAAAATAATGAAAGTTTTTTTAGCCCAAAAAGTAATTTGCATTTTATAGAAAATGGAATTTCTGAAGGAATTTTGAGCAATTATAAAGATATGCATAGTATGAAGAAGTTGAAAATATATACTAGTGATTATATGTATATTTATGATATAAAAAATTCAAAAATCTATAAAATATTAGTTGATGATAGAGAAAAAATCAATTTTTTTGATGAGAGTTTTAGTGGATTTTATACTATTTTATATGCTTATATTAAGGTGTATTTGAAAAATAAAAATATTTATATGCAAATTGATGATTTAAATCATAACAAACAAGTATTTTTATTAGCTCAAAATATTTCAAAACTTATTTTCAAGCATGATGGTGAGTTATTAAAAATTACAATTTGCAGTAATACTCAAAATAGATGTTTAGATAAATGGATGCTTTTGTGAAAAAATCATTTGCAATGATATATACAATATTTTTTATTTTATTTATTTCTTTTATTATGGCGTTTATAATAAAAATTTCTTCATATCCACCAAGAATTATGAAAGATTTAACGCTTTATACCCAAGGAAATATTTTACTTCATGATGCTAAAGAGTTTGCTAAATATTTTTTATATCAAGCCTATTTGGAGGGTAAAGAATGCTTAAGTGAATATAATTTTGAATATAATAATATAAAAATACGAATTGATTATGCTTATCCTTTGGGTGAATGTAAAAATAATAAATTAATTGCAAAGTATATTCATGCAAAAAGTATTGTAGCGGTAAATATTAGTGTGTTGTTAAATACTAATAAAGCAGTAAATGAAGAAGTGTTTTTACAAAAAAGTTTTTTTATTTATCCTAGGTAGATTGAATGTAAGTTTGAACCCCAATAGCTATCATTTTTACTCCCATAGCCATAATAAAAACTAAAGCAATGCGCGAAAAAACATAAAGCACAAGCTTACCGATAACTTTTTCAATAGTAGCTGAAAAGTGAAATAAAGCAAAAATAAAAGCAAAAGTAAGTAATACAGAAGCTATGGCTATAGCTAAATTTTGATCTTCTGAAATAACTACTATGGTAGAAAGTGTTCCAGGTCCTACAAGCATAGGAAATGCCATTGGCACTATACTTTTTTTTAATAATTCATTGTGGCTTAATCCTTGATAGTGTTGAAATTGAGTGCTTGATGGGGTGAAAAGTAGATTTTTTGTACTCATAATGATTAAAATCAAACCACCTGCAACTCGTAAATCATTAATATCTATTTTAAATAAATATTTCATGATAAATGGTCCAGAAAGTAAAAAAACTAAAACAATACAAAATGCAGTGTAAATGATATTTCTAAAAAGTTTTTTTCTTATATCAGCATCTAAACCTTCAGTCATTGCAATAAATTGTGGAAGATTTCCAAAAGGATTTAAAACTGCTATAATAGCAACGGATGCAAGTAAAATAACATAAATTTCAGATTCTATATCTGAAAACATAAAACAACCTTTTTATTTTCCCAAGCTTAAAAAGCTTGGGTTTGATTTAATAATTATAGTCCTTCAAAAGGATTGGTAACAACTTCTTTTCTATCTACGATATAAGGGATAAGTGCTACATGTCTTGCACGCTTAATAGCAACTTCAACCATTTCTTGGTGTTTTTTGCTAGTGCCTGTTAAACGGCGTGGCATGATTTTAAATCTTTCTGATAAAGCATGTTTTAGCAATGCTGTATCTTTATAGTCTATAAAATCAACTTTAGCTTCAGTATATTTACAATATTTGCGTGAGTATTTTCTTTTTTCTGCCATGTTTTTTCCTTTAAAATGGTAATTCTGTATCATCATCATATTTATCAATATCAATTTCCTTCATAGGGGCTTCCTTTTGAGGATTTTGATAGGTATTATTAGATGAATTTGTTCTAGTTTGTACTTGAGCATAAGGATCAAAGCTTTGTTGTTGATTAAAATTTTGATTATAACCATAATTTTGATTTTCAAAATTACTTTGTTGATTATTTTGTACAGTTGAACCTAGCATTTCTAAATTTTCAACTTGAATACTATGCTTTGATCTGTTTTGTCCATTTTGATCGCTCCATTGCTCAAATCTCAAACGACCTTCGATTAAAATTTTACTACCTTTATTAAGGTATTGATTAGCAATTTCTGCAGTTCTTCCAAAAAAGCTAATGTCGATAAAGCAGGTTTCCTCTCTTTTTTCTCCTGTATTTGTACTAAATCTTCTTGTTACAGCTATAGCAGAAGAGCCTATTGCGCTACCTGATGGAGCATAACGCATTTCTATGTCCCTTGTAAGATTCCCTACTAAAACGACTTTATTAAACATTAATTAGCCTTCTGTACTTTCACTAGCTTTAATTTCTTTTTTATTTTGTTTGATACCCTTGCTTAGTCTTTCCCAAGCTGCAATTTCTTTTTTATTTTCATATTTTACGATTAAAAATCTGATTACTTCTTCAGTGATTCTTAATACCCTTTCAAGCTCTGCTATTAAATTTGTAGGAGCTTTGAAATAAATCACAAAATAAGTTCCTCTTTCGTATTTTTTAATTTTGTACGCAAGTTTTCTTGTTCCCATTGGAACTACGCTTTCAATTTCTGCGCCATTTTTTGTAAGGACTTCTTTTACGAATTCCAACTTAGCACTTACTTCTTCTTCTGTAAGTGTTGGTTTTAATATGAATAAAACTTCATAATGTCTCATTTAATTTCTCCTTATGGATATAAAGCCTAAAATTTTAGGCAAGGATTTTGCATAAAATGCAAATTTCATTTTACCATAAGTTTTCTTAATTTAACTTTTTAATATGGAGCTAAGTTGTAAAAGTGTTGCGATTAAAAATTCTTTTTTTTCTATTTTAGAATTCTTTTTTAATTCATATTCGCAATTACAAAGTGTCAGAAAGATATTTTTATATTGTGATATTTTGATCACAAGAGCTTGTTTTTGAAGATTTTGTGCCACAGAAATAGGTGGAGCATAGCCTAAAATTTCTTTCAAGTCTAAATTTCCATAAATTTTAACATGTAAAGCTATTTTAAAAAGTCTAGAAAAATTTGCATATAAGGCATTAATCAATGCTATTTCATTGTAATTTTCTAAAATATTTTCAAGTTCATTCCTTAAATCTTTTTTTTGCATTAATTTATCAAAAAAACTTTCAAAACTAATAGTACTTAAACTATAACAATGCTCTTGGATGATTTTTTCATCGATATTTAGACCACTAAATTTATTTAACTCATTAGCCGCTAAATATAAATTTTCATTAAAATTATAAAAAAGAGTATAAAGGGCATTTTGAGTAATGTTAATATTTAATTCTTTAGCTTTTAAAGCTAGTAATTCCATGCCTTCCTTAGCTGAATTTACTTTATAAAATCTACAAAAATTATTAGCAAAAATTTTCTCCGCTTCACTTTGTTTGGAACTTTCATCATAAATTTCAAGTAAAAAATAATTATCTTGCGAATTTTGACAAAGCTGTAAAAGTTGCTTGAGTTCTTTACTTGGGATTTTCTTTTGAGTTTTGATTTCTAGCAATTTTCTTTCGCTAAATAAGGAAGCGCTAGATAAATAATCATATGCTTGCTTAAAATCATATTCTTCAAAATAAAATCTTAAACTCTCATCAAAAGAGTATTTGTCTTTAATAAATTTAGTATAAAGCTCTATTTGGAAATTATCCGCTCCATAAAGTAAGAAATAATTAGGAAAACTATTACCATTAAGCAAACTTTGGAGTTGATTTTTATACATTTTGGTTTCTTTCTAAACTAAAATTCTTGGTGATTTTGCCAAAAATTTTAGCACTAACAATATCTACTTCAGTGATTTCTACTTCTATATTTTCTAATAAATTTGCCCTTGAACCTATGATGGTAATCAAAGCTCCCTTAATTTCATCATTTAATTTTACTTGCAATGAACTTTGATTTTCTACCACTAAAGCCTTAAATCTTTTTCCTATATTTTCTTTTGCCCATCTTGCAAATTTTCTATCCATGAAATGCCAAGCAACTTTATCTGCTTCTCTTTCTAATAAGCTTAATTCCTCACAAGTGCTTTGTATGTTTAAAAGCAAATAATTAAACATTTTTTCATCATTATTGATTTTAGCTTTTAAAAGTCTATGCAATATAAGATCAGAATATCTTCTAATAGGACTTGTAAAATGGGTATATTTATCAAAACCTAAGCCAAAATGCCCTGCATTTTCACTAGAATATTCTGCTTTTTTTTGCGCTTTGATGATGAGTTTATCTACTTCTTCTCTTATATTTAGCTCATTTGCTAAGACTTGAATGTCTTTAAATAATTCTATGACATTATTTTTAGGATTAATATCTATACTAAGTGTTGAAAGATCAGCTAGCAATTGATCTATTTTTTTATAATCAGGATTTAAATGATTTCTAAAAACTCCTATATCAATGAGTTTTGCTGCAGCTTTATTAGCTAAAAGCATGCAATCTTCGATTAAATTATGCGAGGCAGTGTCATTTTCAAGGCGTGTTTTTATGAGTTTATTATTTTCATCTAAAGTCATTCTTAGCTCTTGGGTTTTAAACTCACAAGCATTTTTTAATCGTTTTTTTCGTAAATTTTGAGTGATTTTGAAAACCTCATAAAGCCAATTGATTGCGCCTAAATCTTCTTGCGTTTGTAAATACTCATCAACTTCATCGTAATTAAAACGGCGTTTTGAGTTGATAATAGTCTCAAAAAGCTCTTCTTTAATCACTTCATTGTTTTGATCTAAGCTTATTTTAAAACAAAATGCTAACCTATCTTCATTAGGTTTTAGTGAGCAAATATTTTCACTCAAAGCTCTTGGTAACATAGGTATAGCAATATGAGGAAAATAAATCGAAAAACCCCTTGATCTTGCTTCTTTATCAATGGCACTATAAGCATGCACATAAGCACTTACATCAGCTATGGCTACATAAATAGCATGCTCATTTTTATCATAATAAATTGCATCATCAAAATCTTTTGCATCAATTGGATCAATGGTACAAAAATTTAAATTTCTAAGATCTTTTCTTGATGGATACATACTCGCATCAACTTCATTTCCATAAGCTCTTGCTTCATTTTCACATAAATTATCAAAAACTGCATTTTTATTAAAAAGTGCTAAGGAAATTTTTTCATCTACAAAATCATCATCAATATGCCCTATCACTTCAGTGATATTATTATCATGATTTTCTATTTTTAAAATAGTTCCTAAAGGTAGAGTTTTTAAGGATTTTTGAGAGGCTTTTAAGGCATATGTGAGTCCTGTTTGAATATTTACTCCAAGGACTGCTTCGCCGTATTTTTTAGTTATAACCAAAGAAGTTTCATGGGCTCTTTTAAGTATTAAGATAACTTTAACACTTGGACGCTTTTTTTTAAGAGGAAGTAATTTTGCCACAACTATGTCAGCATAATTCGCTCCTTTTAAATTTTTATTTTCTATGAGCAAATCACGCTTAAAAACAGGATCAAAACTTTCTAAAAATCCTGTTCCATTAGCTGAAATATCAATCTTACCAAAAGTAAAGCCATCTTTTAAATAGTATTTGTTTTTATAAAATTTAATAATATCGCAAGTTAGCAACTCTCTAATGATTTGTTTGCTTTTATTGGTAATTTCATCAGCATTTAGACCATAGCTTAGTTGATTAAATAATTCTTTCATAATACTCTTTATAGTAATTTTTCAAAACTTAAATTTTATCATAAAAGGATTAAATTTATATTTTTTAGTTATAATCTTTGCTTTAATTTTAATTTTAGGAGTGCATAATGGCTGTGTCAATTTATTATGATAAAGATTGTGATGTTAATTTAATAAAATCAAAAAAAGTAGCTATTATAGGTTTTGGCTCTCAAGGTCATGCTCATGCTATGAATTTAAGAGATAGTGGTGTAGAAGTGATCATAGGCTTAAAAGAGGGTGGGCAAAGTTGGGCAAAAGCTCAAAAAGCAAATTTTATAGTAAAAAGCGTAAAAGAAGCTACTAAAGAAGCAGATTTGATTATGATTTTAGCTCCTGATGAAATTCAAAGTGAAATTTTTAATGAAGAAATTAAAACTGAATTAAAAGCAGGTAAAACTCTAGCATTTGCACATGGATTTAATATCCATTATGGACAAATTGTTGTTCCAAAAGGTATAGATGTGATTATGATAGCTCCTAAAGCTCCAGGTCATACTGTAAGACATGAATTTAGTATAGGCGGGGGCACTCCTTGTTTAATTGCTATCCACCAAGATGAAAGTAAAAATGCTAAAAATTTAGCTTTAAGTTATGCTAGTGCTATAGGTGGTGGTAGAACAGGTATTATAGAAACGACTTTTAAAGCTGAAACTGAAACAGATTTATTTGGCGAACAAGCGGTGCTTTGTGGAGGACTTAGTGCTTTAATCCAAGCTGGTTTTGAAACCTTAGTTGAAGCAGGGTATGAACCTGAAATGGCGTATTTTGAGTGTTTGCATGAAATGAAATTAATTGTAGATTTGATTTATCAAGGTGGTATTGCTGATATGAGATATTCTGTTTCTAATACTGCTGAATATGGAGATTATATCACAGGACCTAAGATTATTACCAAAGAAACTAAAGAAGCTATGAAAGGTGTTTTAAAAGATATACAAAATGGAAGTTTTGCTAAAGATTTTATCTTAGAAAGAAGAGCGAATTTTGCAAGAATGCACGCAGAGCGTAAATTAATGAATGATTCTTTGATAGAAAAAACAGGACGCGAACTTCGCGCTATGATGCCTTGGATTAGTGCTAAAAAATTAGTTGATAAAGATAAAAACTAATTTGAAAACTATAAATAAAAAATACAAAGTGCTTTTAGCGCTTTGTCTTGTCGTAATTGGAATTTTTCTTTTTGCATTTGGAGCTTTGTTTTTAAAA
This sequence comes from Campylobacter sp. RM5063, assembly GCF_024723655.1. NCBI lineage: Bacteria > Pseudomonadati > Campylobacterota > Epsilonproteobacteria > Campylobacterales > Campylobacteraceae > Campylobacter > Campylobacter sp. RM5063. Next base: position 33,113 of record NZ_JANQDA010000003.1, read on the forward strand.
AAAGAAGAAAATAAAGGTTTAGATTACAATCAAACAATAAACAAAAAAGAACCATTACCTATAATAGAACAAGAAAATAATTTTAGTTTTAATGATATAAATTTGACTTTAGAAAATGAAAATTTAGAATTTTTAGATAAAAATATTAGTGAAATTTTAAATTTGAACCCTGTAAATACAGAGTTAAATCAAACTAAAGAAGATAATCAAACTTCAATTTTAGAAGTAATAGATCAAAATACAAGCAAAGAATCAAAAAATGAAGAGCAAAATATATCAGATAAAAGCGAGGATAACAAAACTCAAATTCTAGCACAAAAAAATACCAAGCCTCGTCTAGCAATTATTATAGATGATATGGCAAGTCACACTCATGTAGATATGCTTAAAAAAACAAATTTAAAATTAATCCCATCTTTTTTTCCACCTGATAAACGCCATCCTTATACAGCTGAGTTTGCAAAGGATTTTGACTTTTTTATGGTGCATTTGCCTCTTGCTGCTATAAAATATGACAAGGCAGAATTAAACACTTTACACCCTAGTGATGATATGGAAAAAATAAGCAAGCGCATTGCTTTTGTAAAAGAACAATTTCCAAAAGTAAAATTTATTAACAACCATACAGGAAGTTTATTTACTGCAAATAAGCAGGCTATGGAAAAATTATTTAATGCTTTTAAACAAAATGATTTTATTTTTGTAGATTCAAGAACCATAGGAAATTCTAAAGCTAAAAATTTAGTAAGTCAATTTAATCAGCCTTATATAGCCAGAGATGTTTTTTTAGATAATGAAGATGATATAGCATATATTAAAAATCAACTCAAACAAGCAGTAGAAGAGGCAAGAAAGAAAGGTTTTGCTATAGCTATTGGTCATCCAAGAGAAAAGACTTTTAAAGCTTTGGTGCAAAGTAAAGATTTGTTAAATTCAGTTGAACTTGTATATTTAAATGAAATTTATTGAGAATATTGAAGATTTTAAAAATCTTTTAAATCCACCTTCAAAGATTTATTATAAAGGCAATTTAGAGCTTTTAAATGCTAGAAAAGTAGCTATTATAGGTTCTAGAAAAATGAGCGTTTATACTAAAAATTGTCTCATTGAGTTAGTATCTTTGTTAAAAAAGACTAAGGTTTGTGTAGTAAGTGGTGGGGCTTTGGGTGTGGATATCCAAGCAGCTAAAATAGCTTATCCTCAAACTATAGCCATATTTGTTAATGGACTTGATGAGATTTATCCAAAAGCTAATACAAATGAAATTTTAAATATTTATGAAAATGCATTAGCTTTAAGTGAAAATGAAGCAAAATATAAAGCAAAGCCATATGATTTTTTATTAAGAAATAGGCTTATTATTGCTTTAAGTGAGGTTGTTATAATAGCTCAAGCTGATTTAAAAAGTGGTTCTATGCAAAGTGCAAGGCTTGCTTTGAGTATGAATAAACCTATATATGTATTACCTCATAGGAAAGGTGAAAGTGAAGGAACAAATTTACTTTTAGCCACAAAAAAAGCAAATTTAATTCATAATTTTGAGGAATTTGCAAAAATGTTTGGAGAGCTTTATCAAGAGCAAAGTGAGGATGATTTGTTAAGCTTTTTAAAGCATGAAAATGATTTAGAAAAAGTTTTGAAAAAATTTGGTGATAGAGTTTATGAATATGAACTTGAGGGTTTGGTGGAAATTTCTGGAGTGAAAATAAGAGCTTACATATGAATACTTTAGCGTTAGATATAGGTTTAAAGCGTATTGGTGTTGCTTTGTGTATTAATAAAAGCATGGCCATGCCACTTGAAGCTATCATTAGAAAAAACCGCAATCAAGCAGCAAATGAGGTAAAAAAATACATTAAAGACTATGATGTAAATACTTTGGTGGTAGGAATTCCTTTGGGCGGATCTAGTGAAGATGAAATGCGAAAAAGAATAGAGCATTTCATATCTTTACTTGGTTTTGATAAAGAAGTTTTTTTTGTTGATGAGAGTTTTAGCTCTAAAAACGCACAAGAGCTCGGTGTAGTGAATTTAAAGAAAAAAGATGGCAAACTTGATTCTTTAGCTGCATATTTATTTTTAAAGGATTTTTATGGCCTTGCTTGATTTAAATACAGCTTTAGATGAAATTTATACAAAAGAGCAAAAAGAACAAATCCTTCAAAGTTTTAATCAAGAAAAATATGTCAATATTTTTAGAAATTCTTTGCTTATTGACAATGAAAAACTAGAAGAAATTCTAAATGAAAAAAATATAAAATTTAAAAAAATTGATTTGTATTGTTATAAAATACCTAGTATTTTTAAAAGCAAATTAAGCTCAATGAATGCTTTTAATGAGGGTAAGTTTTATATACAAAATTATTCTTCGTATTTATGTGCTAAAACCTTGGGCGTTAAAGCTGGTGAGAGTGTATTAGATATGTGTGCAGCTCCTGGTGGAAAAAGTTTAAATTTGGCCAATTTTATGCAAAATGAAGGTTATTTAGCAAGTTGTGAATTATCTAAAACACGCTTTTTTACCTTAAAAACAACTATGGAAAATTATCAAGTTAAAATTGCAAAATGCTTCTTAAAAGACGCACGCACTATAGGTAAAGCTTGTCCTTTGAAATTTGATAAAATTTTGCTTGATGCGCCTTGTTCAACTTTTGCAAAAATGGGTTTTGAAATACAAAAAAACACAAAAGAAATTAAGCAAATAGCAAATTTGCAAAAAAAACTTTTACATTCAGCATTACTAGCCTTAAAACATGGTGGGGAATTGGTTTATAGTACTTGTACATTTTTAAGAGAAGAAAATGAAGCTGTTTTAGAAAATGCGTTAAGAAATGAAAATTTTAAATTAGAATTACTAGATTTTGATTTATTAAATGTTAACTTCATTAATGCAAAAAGTGATGATTTTGACTTGTCATTTGCCAAAAGAGTTTTACCAGATAATTATGCAGATGGGTTTTTTATAGCAAAAGTGAAAAAACATTAAAAATCAATAAAATTAAATGTGAAAAATATTTTTACTCATAAAACTTAAAGTGCTATTTTTAGATACTTAGAAGCTAAAATCACATCGTGAAACTCTTGTGAATAAAATATTGAAATTTTGAAAACTTAAATTAAAGAAGTGGTAAATAACTAAAATAAAATATATTAAAGATAAATAAGCACGAGGCTTATTTATCTCTTAAATTTAATTCGCTGATTAATTTAGAATAAGCTTGATAATCTTTTCTTTTTAGATAAGATAAAAGTCTTTTTCTTTGACCAACAAGCTTTAAAAGACCTAAACGAGAAGAAAAATCTTTTTTGTAGATTTTTAAATGTTCTGTTAAATCTGAAATTCTTGCACTTAAAAGTGCGATTTGAACTTCTGGAGAACCAGTATCTCCTTCTTTTCTAGCAAATTTTGCAACTATTTCTGCTTTTTTAGCCGAATCTAAAGCCATAATAGACCTCCTGAGCGGTATTTAAAATAAAAAGTGCAATTATAACTAAAAAAACAAAAAAAATGCTGAAATTTAAAAAATAAGAAATTTAATATTTAACAACACATATTTTTGATATAATTAAAATTTTTATTTAAAGTTAAAAATAGATATTGTTTATTAATATTTCAATGAAAGGAAAAAAGTGTTATTTACCAAAGCTAGCGAATATGCTTTATTGTCTTTAATTCATATAGCAAAATCCCAAGAACCGCAAGATGTAGATACTATGTCAAGTGTTTTAGATATACCAAAAAGTTTTTTGGCGAAAATTTTACAAGCACTTGCCAAAGACGCACTTTTGAAATCTTATAAGGGTGCTAAAGGTGGATTTATGCTTGTTAAAAAGCCAAGTGAATACACTTTAAAAGAAATTATTAATAGTGTAGAGAAAAAATCTATCAATGTATTTGAGTGCAGTAATGGAATTTGTCCTTCGCAAAAAGAAGAAAATTGTAAAATTATGCCTGTGTTGGTGAAGCTTCAAAATAAGATAGATGATTTTTTAGTTTCTATTACTCTAGAGGATATTATTCAAAATAATGGCTAAAAGGGATATTTTTAGCTTAGTATTGCCTTGGATTGCTCCACTTGTTGCACCTATTTTAAAGGCAAAGAGTCTAACTATAGTAGCTGTAATTATTGCAATTTTAGCTATTATTATAGTACCTTTACCAAGTATAGTTTTAGATTTTTTTCTTGCTTTAAGTATAGCAATTTCAGTTTTAATTATTTTAATTTCTTTATATATACCAAAACCTACAGATTTAACAACTTTTCCAACTATGATTTTAATTATTACGCTTTTTAGACTTTCACTTAACATAGCTACAACGCGTATGATTTTAAGCGAGGGTCATCAAGGTCCAGCTGCTGTTAGTGATATAGTGGCAAGTTTTGGTGAATTTGTTGTTGGTGGAAATTATGTTATAGGTATGGTTGTTTTTTGTATTTTAGTTTTAATCAATTTTATGGTTGTAACTAAAGGTAGTACAAGGGTTTCTGAAGTTCAAGCAAGATTTACTCTTGATGCAATGCCAGGTAAGCAAATGGCTATTGATGCGGATTTAAATGCAGGTTTGATTGATGAAAAAACTGCACGCGCAAGACGCCAAGAAATCATAGCTGAAGCAAATTTTTATGGAGCAATGGATGGTTCTTCTAAATTTATAAAAGGGGATGCTGTTGCTGGGATTATTATCACCATTGTAAATTTAATCGGTGGGTTTATGATAGGTTATTTTCAGCATGATATGGAGCTTGGAGAATGTGCTTCAACTTATACTATATTAACAATAGGTGATGGGCTTGTTTCTCAAATTCCTGGACTTATAACTTCAACGGCAACTGCAATTATCATCACGCGTGCTAGTAAAGATGAAGATAATTTTGCTGAAGGTTCTATCAATCAGCTTTTAGGGGAATACAAAACTTTATTAATTGTAGGTTTTGTTTTATTTATTTTTGCTTTAGTGCCCGGTTTACCGCATTTTTCTTTAGGCTTTATGGCTTTGGTGTTTTTAGGACTTGGTTATATGATAAAGCAAGTGCAAGAGGGTAAAATTCAAATCAATGCAATTTCAGCTAAAAAGTCTCAAGAAACCCATGAAGAAGAACAAGCTAAACCTCAAAAACGCAGCGAAGAAGAAATCTTAAAAGAAGAAGAAAATAAAATCACAGATATTTTAAAATTAGAAATTTTAGAATTAGAATTAGGTTATGGGCTTATCAAACTAGCAGAAAGTGAATTAACAGAGCGTATTAGATCAACAAGACGCAATATAGCTCAAAGTTTAGGTTTTTTAATGCCAAAAATTAGAATTAGAGATAATTTGCAATTAAAACCAAATGAATATACTTTTAAACTCAAAGGTGTAGGTATAGCTAGTGCTGAAATTTATCCTGATAAATATCTAGCTATGGATAGTGGTTTTATCACTGAACCTATCGAAGGTATAGCTACTAAAGAACCTGCTTTTAATTCTGATGCTTTGTGGATAGAATCATCCTTAAAAGATGAGGCAACGCTGAATGGTTATATTGTAATTGATCCAGCAAGTGTGATTTCAACCCATATGAGTGAGCTTATAAAAGCTAATGCTTCAGAGCTTTTAACTAAACAAGAAGTGCAAAATTTATTAGATAAAATCAAAAATGATTATCCTATCGTGGTAGATGATTGTTTAAGGGTTGCTAGTATAGGTTTAATTCAAAAAGTTTTAAAAGCTTTACTTAAAGAGCATATTCCTATTAAAGATATGCTTACAATTTTAGAATCAATTAGTGATATAGCTGAAGTAAGCAAGAGTTTGGATATGATTATTGAGCATGTAAGGGCTTCTTTAGCAAGAGCAATTACAAATTTATATGTGGATGAAAAAGGGCAAATTAGCTTTTATATTTTTGATGCTGCTGCGGCTGCAAAATTAATGGAGCATGTGCAGTTTAAAGATGGTTCGTATCATTTAATGATAAATGTAGCCCAAACTGGTGCTTTAGTAGAAGCTTTAAAAGCTGAACTTGCAAGTGTGGCAAATACAAGAATTAAGCCTTTCTTGCTTTGTGTTGAGCCACAACTTAGAAAATTTATCGCTGATATTTGTTCTAATTTTGGTATTAATATTACAGTTTTAAGTTTTGCTGAGATTGCAGAAAATACTAAATTTGAAACAGAAGGTATTATAAAAGTTGATAATTTATAAAGGAAAAATATGAAAATTTATCATCTTTCACATACGGATTTAGATGGTTATGCTTGTCAGTATGTGCTAGATTTTTATTTTAAGAATTGTTATTTTTATAATTCTAATTACGGTAAAGAAATTAATGAAAATTTTAATGTGATTTTTAAAAATATAGAGGAAGATTTAAAGCAAAATCCTAATGAAGAATTTGTGATTTTAATCACGGATTTAAATTTAACATTAAGTCAATGTGAAGATTTTCAAAAAGCCATAGAAGGTAAAAAAATCAAACTTTTACTTTTAGATCATCATCAAAGTGGCTTAGAATGTATGCAAAAATATCCTTGGTATTTTTTAGATGATAAAAGATGTGCTACTAAGATTGTTTATGATTTTTTTAGTAAATGTTATGGTGAAAATAAGGCTTTGTCAGAATTTGTGGATGTGGTAAATGCAGTAGATATTTGGTTGAGTGAAGATGAGAATTTTGAACTTGGAAAAGTACTACTTGGTATGGTTTCTGGAGCAAAAGAAATCAATAGGGTAATGTTTGCACAAGAAAATATCAAATATCTTTTTTATCTTTTTGATGTTTGTAGAAAATACATTCATCAAAAAAATGCTCATATTAATTTAGATGATGATTTGCATGGCTTAAAAAAATCTTTTTTTAAAAAAGAAAATGATGATACCTTAAGCAATTTAATTTCAAAATTTGTGGTAGAAAGACTAAGTGTAAATAAAGAAAAATTTAGTGTATTTTATAAAGGAAGTAAAGGTTTATTAACTTCAAATATAGGCAATACTTCCGTAATTGGAAATGATTTTTTAATGCAAAATCCTGATTTTGATTTTTTTGTTGATCTTAGCTCGAGAAAAACCTTAAGTTTTAGAGCAAATAATAAAATCGATGTGAGTTTGATGGCTAAAAGTTTGGTCAATGGGGGAGGGCATAAAAATGCTAGCGGTGGATTGTTTGCTGCGTATAAAGATAGCTCTAACTATGATTTCATAAAAGCACAATTTGTAGATTTAATTAAAAGTAAAGAATTAAAGGAAAATAATGAAAACAAATCATGATCTCAAAGAAGAAATAGAAAATTTACAATATGAATTAAGCATAGTTTTAGAAGCAATGCTCTTGTTTGCTGGGGTAAAAAGAGCAAAATTAGAAAAAGCAATTGGAGTTTATATTGATTGTATTGATGAAGTTTGTCAAAATACCCAAAAAGAAGGAGTTGATGAGATCTTAGAAGTAGTGGAGTACTTAAAAATTCATCATAAAGATTTATTTGAATGAAAAATTTATTATTGCTTTTTATAGGAATTTTTTCTTATGCAAATATCTATGAAGATTTAAGTGATTTTGCTTATAATAAACAAAACACGCTAAATTTAAGCTCTAGTCAAGCTTTATTTTTAGAATACAAACAAAACAAACAAGCTTGTGTGGATATAGTACTTGCTAAAGATAAGGCTTTCGTGGTTAAAATTTATCCATTGTGTAAAAAATTAAACGAAAAAAGTCTAAATGAATACTTAAATACGCAATTTATAAGTTTATACACTAAAGATTTATCAAAACTAAGAAAAGAAATTGCTGATATTAAAAATATTATGCGCGATTTTATGATTTATTATACCTTACATCAATCTTTTGCAAATGAAATTAAAAAAATGAGTAAAAATGATAAATTACAAGCGTATGAACTAGATGAGAAAAAAGGTGGAAAAATTCTCTACAAGGTCAATGATCAAGCTTGTGTAATTTTTGATTTATATTTAGATGAAAATTTGCAAGCTAGTATGCAAGTAAGTGGAATGGAAAATTTGGATAAAACTTGTATGGAGTTAATCTCATCCCCTGATTTTAAAGACTTATCTTTTACAAAAGAGGGTATGAGAAAATATAAATTAAAAAACTAATCTAAAAAATCTTAAATAATATAACTTTAAAATTCTACTTAAAGCCATTTTTTTTCTTTCTATATTGGAAAACACATAAGCTTCAAGATCTTGCTTTTCTCTTAAAGTAAGATTTTTCATTATTATAAACCTTTTAAAAAATATTGCTAGACGCAATTATATTATCTTTTCTTTTAAAAAAACTGAAAAATAAGTTTTTATATATTATATATAAATGGCTAAATAAACTTTAGTTATATAGACTAAATAATTTTAAATATTTTTATTTAAAAATAACTTGACATTATTATACTAAAGTTGTATAATTATCTTGTCACTTAAAAACATTGAGTGCTAAAATAAAAAATTTAAGGTTTTATAGTGAAGTCTTATAGTAAAAAAGATTTAATTTTAAAAACTATCATTGAAACCTATCTAGAGGGTAATAACCCTGTGGGTTCTAATGAGTTAAATCATAAAGTTAGCATACCTGCTTCTACTATAAGAGTTTATTTTAAAAAATTAAGTGATGAAGGTGTATTAACGCAACTTCATATTAGCAGTGGTCGCATACCAACTTTTAGTGCTATGAAGGCTTATTGGTATGAGCAACTTTGCGAAGATGAGATTGTGATTAACGATCTTGCATTGTTGGAGTTTTTGCTTGATAAGTTTGAAATTTATACCTTAGTTTATGGTGGCGATGAGCTTATTTTGCAAGATATTACCAAGGTTAATGATAAATTTATCATACTTGATTTTGGACAAAATGAGTTGGTTTTAAGATTTAGCCAAGATAGTCTGGTTTTCTTACAAAGACTTATAGGGCTTGATCTAAAAAGTATTGAAAATTTAGCTTTTAGAGTTGAGTTTAAAGAGTTATTGGAAAAAATAACTATGCTAAAAGAAGCTATGGTTTATTATAGATATAATGAGAGTAAAGCTTATCAAATTTATCAAAATGATGAATTTGCTAAGCTTTTATCTCCTCAAATTGGATTTTATTTTAACGATAAATTGCAATTTGATCCTTTATTTGAAGAGGGTTTTATGGGATTAAAGCTTAAGAGTACATTTTTAGGCAAAGAATCTAATGTGGTTTTTGCTGGTAGTGTGTATTCTGATTTTAAAACAATGTTAAATATTATAAAGGAGGCTGCGTGAGCGAAGAAAAGCAAAATGAGCAAATACAAGAAGAAGCAGTGGAAAATTCAGAAAATCAAAACAATGAATTAGAAAAACTTCAAGCAGAGTATAATGAGTTAAAAGATACTTATTTAAGAGCAAATGCTGAATTTGAAAATATCAAAAAAAGAATGGAAAAAGAAAAAATTTCAGCAACAATTTATGCAAATGAAAGTTTTGCTAAAGATTTGCTTGATGTAGTTGATGCATTAGAGGCGGCTATTAATGTAGAAGCTAATGATGAATTAAGTTTGAAAATAAAAGAAGGGGTTCAAAACACTTTAGACTTGCTTTTGAAAAAACTTGAAAAACATATGGTTAAAGCAATAGAAGCAAATGGTGAGTTTGATCCAAATTTACATGAAGCGATGTTTCATGTTGAAAGCGCTGATCATGAAAGCAATCATATTGTCCAACTTTTACAAAAAGGTTATATGATGAATGATAGAGTAATTAGATCAGCAAAAGTTAGTGTTGCAAAATAAAATTTAATAAAAAGGATAAAAAATGGCAAAAGTTATAGGTATAGATTTAGGTACAACAAATTCTTGTGTGAGTGTATATGAAAGAGGCGAGAGTAAAGTTATCCCAAATAAAGAAGGTAAAAACACTACTCCTTCAGTAGTTGCTTTTACAGATAAAGGTGAAGTTTTAGTTGGAGATAGCGCTAAGCGTCAAGCTGTGACTAATCCTGAAAAAACTATTTATTCTATAAAAAGAATTATGGGTTTGATGATCAATGAAGAAGCAGCAAAAGAAGCTAAAAATCGCTTACCTTATCATATCACAGAGAGAAATGGGGCTTGTGCGATTGAAATAGCAGGTAAAATTTATACTCCACAAGAAATTTCAGCAAAAGTTTTAATGAAATTAAAAGAAGATGCAGAAGCTTTCTTGGGTGAAAAAGTAGAAGATGCGGTTATTACTGTTCCAGCGTATTTTAATGATGCACAAAGAAAAGCTACAAAAGAAGCAGGACAAATTGCAGGATTGAATGTATTAAGAATTATTAACGAACCAACTGCAGCAGCTTTGGCTTACGGACTTGATAAAAAAGAAAGTGAAAAAATTGTAGTTTATGATTTAGGCGGTGGTACATTTGATGTTACTGTGCTTGAAACAGGTGATAATGTTGTAGAAGTTTTAGCAACAGGCGGTAATGCATTTTTAGGCGGTGATGATTTTGATAATAAATTAATCGATTTTTTAGCAAATGAGTTTAAAGATGAAACAGGTATTGATCTTAAAAACGATGTAATGGCTTTGCAAAGATTAAAAGAAGCAGCTGAAAATGCTAAAAAAGAATTAAGTTCAGCTAATGAAACTAATATTAATTTACCATTTATCACAGCTGATGCAAGTGGCCCAAAACACTTAACTAAGACTCTAACAAGAGCTAAATTTGAAAGTATGATTGATGGTTTAGTTGCTGAAACTATTAGCAAAATTAATGAAGTAGTAAAAGATGCAGGGCTTGATAAAAGTGAAGTAAAAGAAATCGTTATGGTGGGTGGTTCTACTCGTGTTCCACTAGTACAAGAAGAAGTTAAAAAAGCCTTTGGAAAAGAGCTTAATAAATCAGTAAATCCTGATGAAGTTGTTGCAATAGGTGCGGCAATTCAAGGTGCGGTTATTAAAGGTGATGTTAAAGATGTATTATTGCTTGATGTTACTCCGCTTTCTTTAGGTATTGAAACTTTAGGTGGTGTGATGACTAAAATCATCGAAAAAGGTACAACTATACCAACTAAAAAAGAGCAAGTTTTCTCAACTGCTGAAGATAATCAAAGCGCAGTTACTATCAATGTTTTACAAGGTGAGAGAGAATTTAGCCGTGATAATAAATCTTTAGGAAATTTCAATCTTGAAGGAATTCCACCAGCACCTCGTGGTATGCCACAAATTGAAGTAACTTTTGATATTGATGCAAATGGTATTTTAACAGTTAGTGCAAAAGATAAAGCTACAGGTAAGGCTCAAGAGATTAAAATCACAGGTTCAAGTGGATTAAGTGAAGAAGAAATCAACAACATGGTAAAAGATGCAGAGCTTCACAAAGAAGAAGATAGAAAACGCAAAGAAGCAGTAGAAGCTAGAAATGCTGCTGATAGCTTGGTACATCAAGTAGAAAAATCTTTAAGTGAGCTTGGAGATAAAGTAGGCGATGATGATAAAGCAAATATTCAAAAAGCTTTAGATGAGTTAAAAGAGACATTGAAAAATGCTAATGCTTCTAAAGAAGAAATCGAAGGCAAAATGAAAGCTTTAAGTGAAGTTTCTCATAAATTAGCAGAAAATATGTATAAAAAAGAAGAACCAAACGCTCAAAAGAAAAAAGATGATGATGTAATTGATGCTGAAGTTGAGTAAAAACTAAACTAGAAGCCTTGTTGCTTCTAGTTTAATCAATATATTTTTTACAATCTTCCTTAAAATAATTTCTATCAAATCTTGCAAAATTATCATTATTTGGCACTTTATAACATTCGCTGAAATTTTTAGCCTTAAGAATTTTGATATAAAAACTAGGAATGGCTATGTTGTTTTTAATGCGTTTTGGCTTATCATCATAAAGTACTAAATTTAAGACTTCTAATTCTTTATTTTTCTTTGCTAAATATCTTTCTCTTTGTTCGATTTCATTCCAAATTTCTGCATTAATATCTTTTTTTTGCGGAGTGATATTGCTCATTAAAAAAGTGCTAAGTTGGGCTTGTGGGGTTGCATTCATGGATTGATTTGGTACAACATGCCCTCTTGTATAACCACTTCTTAGATAATCCTCCCAATAAGTTCTATACTTTTTAGGAATATTGGTATCATCTTTAAATTTTGGACGTTTTTTGATGTGCCCTTGATTTAAAATTTTAGCTTCTAGTTTATAAGCAATTGCCTTAGTGCCTTTATAATTATAATCATAACAATTAATATAATAATATTTATCCATTAATAAAGAGCAGTCTTTAAAATAAGCTTTAAAGCTAGGATGTAATTCATATTGAGTATAAGCAAAAGAGCTTAAAGCTAAGGCGCAAAGTGTTAAAACTTTTTTCATGCTAAAAGCTTTCTTACCATTTCATTAAGTCTTTTACCATCAACGCTCGCACCAAAAGCTGCTTTAGCTTCTTTCATCAAAATACCTTGTTCTTTTAAAGAGCTAATTTGTAGTTTTTCTATAAGTTTTTTTAGCTCACTTTCTAATTCCTCATCGCTAAGTTGTTTTGGTAAATAAGCACTTAAAATAGCTACTTCTTGGAGTTCCTTTTGTGCTAAATCTTCTCTAGAACCTTTGCTAAAAGCAAGTGCAGCTTCATTTCGTTTTTTAATCTCACTCGCAATGATTTTGTATATTCTTTCATTATTAAGTGTGATTCTCTCATCAACTTCTATTTGTTTAAAGCTAGCATTAAGCGTTCTTAAAGTGTTTCTTTTAAAATCATCTTTATTACGCATAGCTTCTTTAATGTCTTCTAAAATTTGATCTTTTAAACTCATTTTTTCTCCTTTAAAATTTGATATTTTTAAAATGTGCTATACACACACCTTCTCTAACACCATCATCAATCACAATGAGCTTTTGCTTATTAAATAAAGCAAAAAGTATCATTGAGCCTGCTATGAGGTATTTTTTTCTATTTTCTCCAAGATAAATTTTAGCTTTTTCTTGTTCTAAATTCCAAATTTTTAATGCAAAATCAAAAAAATCTTTGCGTTTGAGTATTTTACCATTTACACTTTCTTCTAGGTAGTCTTTGTATTTTATGTTTTGTTTATAAGCACAAAGTGTGGTAGGTACTCCTGAATTTAGTATGAAAAAATTTCCTTTTAATTTTATATCTTTACTAAGATTAAAAGCTTTTAAGGCAAGTTGCTTTAAATGCGCAGGGTAGGGGCTTAGATGAATTTTTAATTTTTCATCTTTAATACGCACAAGATTTTGTGGATATTTTTTAAAAAATCTTACATAAGCACTTGGTTTTATGGCTTTAAAATGCATTTTTTCATAAAAACTAATGATTCCAAAATCATAACTTTTGCTAAACTTATCATTTGAAATTTCACAAGAAGCACCGCCCAAATCACAATAACTTAAGTCTTTTCTAAAAAGTTTAAGAGCTTTAAGACGCTCTTGCATACCTAAAACGCTTAGTTTTGCTTCGGTTTTTGCATCGATTAATTTTATATCAAGTTTAAATTCTTTTTGAATTTTTTCAAAAATAAGCTTAGTATTTTTTGCTTTTCTAAAAGCAGCTGTGGCGACTGCTTTAGCTTGACTTAAGTTATAATTTTTTTCTTTTAAGATTTTCAAAGCGCTAAAAATTCTTTCTATAGCTTCATCACTAATGGTGTCATTTTGCATATTTTTAGCTGCTCCTATGATAAATTCTTCGCTTTTTAATTTATTAAAATTCTCATCCATCAAAACAGCTCTTAATGTATTTGAACCCATATCAATACCTAGCACTAGCTCTCCTTAAAAAATTTAAAGTATAATAGCAAAAAACTTATAAGGAAAACTTATGCTTTTAGGGGTTAATATCGATCATATAGCAGTTTTAAGAGAAGCTAGAAAAGTAAATGATCCTGATTTGCTTGAAGCTGCGTTTTTGAGTGCAAATTTAGCTGATCAAATCACTATCCATGTAAGAGAAGATCGTCGTCATGCTAATGAGTTTGATTTAGAAAATATCTTAAAATATTGCAAATGTGTAGTGAATTTAGAATGCTCTATTGATATGATAGAATATGCTTTAAAATACAAACCCTCGCGCGTTACTTTAGTACCTGAAAAAAGACAAGAGCTTACAACAGAAGGTGGTTTAAATTTAGACAATGAAAAATTACAAGAAGCCATTAATGCTTTAAAACAAGAGCAAATCGAAGTTTCTTTGTTTATTGATCCAAATTTAGAAGATATTAATAAATCATCTTCTTTAAATGCTGATTTTATAGAGCTTCATACAGGATTGTATGCTAATATTTATAATGCATTATATACCAATATCAATCAAACTTCTTATGCATTGCCTGAATTAATTTTAAGTAAAAATGAACTCAAAAAGCTTTTAGAAAATGAACTCCAAAGATTAAAACAAAGTGCGAGTTTGGCTAAGGATTTAAATTTAAGAGTGGCAGCTGGTCATGGGCTTAATTATAAAAATGTAAAAAATATTGTGGATATTTTAGAAATAGAAGAGTTAAATATAGGTCAAAGCATAGTAGCAAGATCGGTTTTTGTAGGCTTAGAAAAAGCTATATTGCAAATGAAAGCTTTGATTAAAAGATGAAAAAAATTGCTATTAGCATAGGAGATTTAAATGGTATAGGTATGCAAATTTTATTATCTTGTCATGATGAGCTAGTAAAAATTTGTGAGCCATATTATTTTGTACATTATGAATTATTTCAAAAAGCAAATAAACTTTTGAAAATAAATCCTAAATCTAAAATCAATTTAGTTGAAATTTCTAATGCTTTAAAACCACATTTTGCTTTTAAAGAAGAAAAAGAAAATTTTTTAATTTATGAGTTTTCATATCAAGCTAGTAAAATTATTGATTTTGATTTTGAGTTAAATCCTGCAAATTTAGACGCTAAAAGTGGAGCTTATTCTTTTTTAAGTTTTGAAGGAGCTAGTTATTGCACGCATTTATTTTTAGATGCTTTAGTAACTTTACCGATTAATAAAAAAACTTGGCAAATGGGGGGAGTGAGCTATAAAGGTCATACTGAAGCACTAAGAAATTTTTTCAAACAAGATGCTATTATGATGTTAGGGTGTGATGAGCTTTTTGTGGCTTTATATACTGAACATATGCCTTTAAGAGATGTTTATAAAGAAATTAAGGCTTTTGAGCTTGCGCAATTTTTAATTAATTTTTATCAATGCACTTTATTTGAAAAAATTGGAGTTTTGGGTTTTAATCCTCATGCAAGCGATAATGGCGTAATAGGTGGAGAGGAAGAGCAAGAAATAAAAAAGGCCATAAGAATGGCAAATGTATTTTTAAAAGATCATGCATTAAATTTACAAAATTTAGAAAATGAATATTTTTTAAGTCAAAAAGAAAAAGAGTTTTCTTATAAGGAAAATATTTTTTTAAGTGAGCCTTTAGTGGCCGATAGTGCTTTTACTCCTTTTGCATTAAGTAAATGCAAGTATTTAGTCAGTATGTATCATGATTTAGCTTTAGCACCTTTAAAAGCTTTGTATTTTGATAAAAGTATTAATGCGAGTTTAAATTTACCCATAATTCGAACTAGTGTTGATCATGGAACAGCTTATGATAGGGCTTATAAAAATGAAAAAATAAACTTACAAAGTTATATGCAAGCAGTAAAATCTGCTTTACAATTTTTACAAATCAAAGAAAAAAATAAGTAAAAGTTACTAAAATATTCTTAAAATAATTTCTTAAGGAGAATGCTTGAGTAAAGACAATACCATTGCATTTTTTATTTTTATTGTAAGCGTTTTGTGTTTTTTTGTTTGGGGTTATAATTATATTCCTAATAATTCCATGATATTATTTATTCTTGCTAGTGTATTTGGAATTTTTATGGCCTTTAATGTTGGCGGCAATGATGTTGCAAATTCATTTGGCACTAGCGTGGGAGCTAAGACAGTTACTATCAAGCAAGCTTTAATTATTGCAGCAGTATTTGAATTAAGTGGAGCTGTGTTTGCAGGTGGGGAAGTAACTAATACTATAAGAAGTGGTATAGTGGTTTTACCAGATAGTGTTGATCCTATGGTGTTTGTATGTGTTATGCTTTCAGCTTTGCTAAGTTCAGGTATTTGGTTATTTATAGCAACAAAAAAAGGACTTCCAGTTTCTACTACTCATAGCATTATAGGTGGTATTGTAGGTTCAAGTATAGCTATGGGGTTTGTATTTTTTAATCAAGACCAAGCTTTTTCTATGGTAAATTGGAATGGTATTTATAAGATAGCTATGAGTTGGGTTATTTCTCCTTTACTTGGTGGACTTGTGGCGTATTTAATTTATGCTTATATTTATAAAAAAATACTTCAACCTTCGGCTTTGATTAATATGCAAATAAAAGAAATTAAAAAAGAAAAAAAGGAGTTTAAAGAAAATTTTTTTATCAATTTAAAAAACAAAAGTCAAGAAGAGCAAATTAAAGAATTAAGCGCCATTGTTTTAGATGACGATGAAAAAAGAAGTGAATATAAGTTAAAAATTAAAGAATTAAAAGAAAAAGAAAAAAATATAGATGTTTTTTCTAAAATGAAATTCCATGTTCCTTTGGTTGCAGGGATAGCTGCTTTAATAATAGCGTCAATGTTTTTATTTAAAGGTTTAAATAAAGTTTCTACTTTAGATATGGTGCAGAATTTATGGATAGTTTCTATTATTTCTATTTTTGCTTATATAGTTACTTTGGCTGTTGTAAGATTGATGAAAAAAACTGAAGTAAATAAAACTATAGAAAAGATTTTTTCGTGGTTTCAAATTTTTACTGCTTCTAGTTTTGCTTTTTCGCATGGAGCTAATGATATAGCTAATGCTCTTGGGCCATTTGCTGCGATTTTAGATGTGCTTAAAAACAACACCATTAATCCAAGTTCGCCAGTGCCATTTGCTGTAATGCTTATGTTTGGTATAGCTTTGGTTATTGGACTTTGGTTTTTAGGTAAAGAAGTTATTCAAACTGTTGGTTCAAAACTAGCAGAAATTAAGCCAACAACAGGATTTAGTGCTGAACTTGGTGCAAGTATTGTTATACTTTTAGCAACTCAACTTGGAATTCCAGTTAGCTCAACCCATATTTTAATCGGCGCCATTTTGGGTATAGGGGTGTTTAATAAAGATGCTAAATGGGGTATGATGAAACCTATTGGTTTAGCTTGGGTTATTACTTTACCAGTTGCTGGAATTCTTTCAAGTATTATTTTTGTAATTTTTGTAAATATAATCTTATGAGTTTAAACTCATAAGATATTTTTTAGCTTCATTTAAATTAGAGCTATTTATAAAATAATCAATTTTTGAAGGTTTTTTATATACTTTATCATAATATTCAAAAAGCATTTTTACACAAAGTTCTAAATTATTTTCTTCATAATTTTTACAAAGTTTTATCTTGAAGTCTTTACTGATATAGGGTGAGATTTTCTCAACACATTGATAAAACACTTTTTTATCCATTGGAGTATAGTTTTTTAAAACTCTTTGAATGCGTAAATTTATATCACACTCGCACCAAATTTTCTTAGCTTTTTGCATACTATTATATAAATTTAGTGGGATAGTTAAATTTCCAATTTGTCTGCTTTCAGCTTCTATAAAACAAGTTTTGTGAGTATAATCTTTTAAAAAATAAAACAACTTATCTTCAAAGGCTTTTTGGCTTGGTTGTTCTCCATAAATTTTACCAAAACTTGATCCTTGGTGATTAGCTAGTTTTTCTAAATTTAAAGCATTGTTTAAAGTTTGGATTAAATCACTTTTACCACTTGCTGTATTGCCACAAAGACATAAAAACTCAATATTTAAATCTTTCCTAAAAAACTCACTCACATAACTTCTATAGGCCTTGTATCCACCTTCTAATCTTACAACTCTATAACCAAGTTCAGCCAAGATTAAAGCAATAGCTTTTGATCTTTTACCACCTCTTGCACAATAAATTCCCACCAAAGAACCTATTTTATAATTTTGATAAAGTTTATTAATATGTTCACTCATATTTTTACAAATATAACTTGCACCTTTTGCTTTAGCTAAGCCTTTATTTTTCTTATAAAGTGTGCCTATTTCTTCAAATTCATTATCATTTAATGCGTAGTAATTTTGCGCAGATTTTATATGAGCAAGTTTGTATTCTTTGGGACTTCTTACATCAATTAAAAGATCAAAATTAAATTTTAAAAAATTTTCAAAATCAACTTCTTTATACATAATCTTTAAAAGCTTTGCATAAGGTGGTATAAACTTTTCCCAAATCACTCCCACAAACTCTAGTTTGTCCTATGGTAGTGATAAAATTTGTATCCCCTTGCCATCTTGGGATTAAATGATAATGACAATGCGGCGCTATGCCAGCTCCTGCTGCACTGCCTAAATTCATACCTATATTAACACCCTTAGCATGAAAGTTTTCTTTTAAAATTTTAACTCCAATACGCACAAAATGGCTAATTTCTAGCCATGTATCATTATTTAAATCTTCTATATTTTCTAAATGATCATAAGGGATAATCATGAAATGACCCGGACTATAAGGGTATTTATTCATAATGCCAAAACATTCTTTAGCTCTAAAAATTACCCCAAGTTTTTCATCTTCATTGAGTTCATACTTACAATGACAAAAAGGGCAAAAATTTTTATCTTTATTATTAAAATAAACATCCCTCCAAGGTGCGTATAAATACTCCATCAACTCTCCTTTATGCAAGCATGCAGATTTTTGATATTTTTACTTATAAGAGCTTTATTTTTTGGTATCAAAGGTAATAGCTTTTCATCTTCTAATAAAAAAATTCTAGCTCCTGCTAAAATAGCATTATTAAGATCGCTTTTGCTTTCAATATAAAAAATGGCCTCTAAGCCAAGATGTATTGCAAAATTATAAAGTTTTTTTAGTTGCATAGTTTTTAGTATTTTAGGAAATACAATAAACGCATCAGCTCCATATACCAAGCTTTCCAAAATTTGATATTCATCAAAAATAAAGTCAAATTGCACAATGGGTTTGTCATGATAGCGTCTAAAAAGACTTAAATTTTGTATGTCTTGATTAAGCAAAGGACTTGTTGGTAAAACGATAGCATCAAAATTTTCATGATTAAAATTTAAATCTTTGGAGTATAAAAAATGCGAAAGTTTTCTTTCAAGCAAAAGTGTGTAAATATCTTTAGGATAAAAAGCATTAGAAGCTAGGCTTCTGCCCAGCATATCATAAGGAAAAATTTCTTTTTTATTTTCTAGAATTTTTTGTGTTTTTGAAAAATGATCTTTTAAATCTATTGTTTTAAACATTTTTCAATGGCCTTTAAGTGATCTTTGCTTTCTTGGGAATTTGCAAATTCTTTATCGTGGAATGTTTTTTGTAAAATTTCATAAGCTTTTTTGCAATTTTTAAGTTTATAATAGCCCCAAGCTAAAGAATCTAGGTAGTAAAGATTTTGTGGTTCTTGTTCAAGTGCCCAGCCTACTAATTCTATGCCTTTTGCAATATCAATATCATATTCGATTAAGGCATAGCCATAGTAGTTTTGATATAAAGCATCGCTACGCACATCTACACTTTGTTCAAATTTTTTCATAATAGAAGCTAGAATTTTTGGATCCGTGATTTTTTTACTTTTAGAATCCATATAAATTTCAAATTCTAAAACCCCTGCCATAGAAAGGTATTTTTTATCTTTGCTAAGTTCATAATGTTTTAAAGCTATTTCGTAAGCTTTTTTATAATTTTTTGTTTGTGTATATAAGAAAATTTTAGTATCAGGATCTATGTTGTATTGTTGGACTAAATTTAGAGCTTGTTTATAATTTTTTTCTTGCACTAGTAATTCTATCATAGCATATATATATTTAATATCATTGTTGAGTTTATATAGTTTTTCAAGGGTTTGAATGCTTGCCTTATTGTTTTTTTGCTCTTGATAAATTTTTAAAAGTAGGGTGCATGTTTTAAGAGTGCATTGTGAATTTTTTACAAATTCTTCTAAAGCTTTTTTAGCTTGATCGATATTTTTATTTTTAATATTAATTTCAACTATTTTAAGTAATAAATTTTCATGTTCAAAAAGCTTATAAGCAAGATTGTATTGCTCTAAAGCTTTGGTGTATAAAGCTTTTTTAGCAAAAATATCACCTAGTATTTCATAGTTTCTATAATCTTGCTCTTCTTTAATGAGTTTATAAAGTATAGTTTCGGCTTGTTTATAATCTCCTATTTCAAAAAAATGCAAAGCATTTAATCTTGCAATAGCTGTATGATTTAAAAATTCTTTAGAGGCTTTTAAAAGTTCATCTTTTTGTTTTAAGTTAGCACCCAAAGCTAAAAGCAATGCTTTTTGCAAATAGATACTTTCATTATTTTCATGAAATAAATTTGTATAAATATCACATGCTTTTTGAAACTGTCCATGTTCTTCATAAATGAGTGCTTGTAAGATTTTATCTTCGCTTTTAGCCAAAGCAAGGTTTGTTAGGATAAAAACGATAATTAGTGAAAGCAAACCCCTATACATTCTTCTTTCAACTCCTCTTTGTGTGTTTTAAAATACTCCCAAAATGGAAAAGTTTTACATTGTTTTGGTCTATGCTTGTAAATTAAACATTTTTTATACATTGTATCAAAAAAAATACAACGATAGCCATTTTCATGCTTTACTTCTTTAAAACTATATTTAAATCCAACTTTGATAAGGTATTGTTCTTTAAAGGCTTCAAAGTTTAAATTTAAAAAAGCAGCAATAGCTTCTAGCTCTTCTTTGCTAGCATAGATATATCCACTTTCTCCAGTGCAGCATTTTCCACCGCATATTTTACAAGCATTTTCATCAAAAGAATAATCAAAGTTTTTTTCACATATCATAGCTTATAGTTCCTGTATTTTCATAAATTTCGCTAATTTTTGGATTTAAAACATTATTTTCATACATAAAAAGCGTAGGCATTATCACACAAGGGCTTTTATTATTTTTTTTAATATGCATTAAAACAAGCCTTGCATTAGTTTGTGTATTGGTGTGAATACATTGAAGAGAAACTAGTTTTAATTTAAATTGTTTTAAATAAGCACAAATTTCATCTAAAAAACTTGCCTCATAGCACATAAAAAAACTACCATTTGGCTTGATTAAAGTATTTATTTTAGCAAACATCTTCTCAAGCGGCATAAATTCTTGATATCTTGATATACATAAATGCAAATCTTGGCTTTTTTGTGTATTTTTTTTATAAAATGGAGGATTAGAGATTAAAAAATCAAATTTTATATCACTTTTATAGTTTAAAAAGTCTTCGCAAATGCTTTGAATTTCAAGTTTATTTTCTTTGGCATTTTTATAACTTAGTTTGATATTTTGCTCTTGAATATCTAGTAGATAAACTTTTGAATTTGGAAATTTTTGCTTTACTAAAAGTCCTAAAATTCCACATCCACATCCTATATCAAGGATATTTCCTTTTAAGTTATTTTTAGATAAAAAGTCAAAAAGTAAAAGGCTATCATTATTATAACGATAGCCTTTTGAATATTGAAAGAGTTTTAGCATTTATAAAGATGATCGCAGATTTTAAATGAATCATTTAAACCCACTACAATAGAAGCTCCGTTTTTACTCGCTATATCGCCTGCTACAAATAATCCTTTTACATTACTTTCTTTGTTTTCATCAAAGCTTGGCACACCTTTTTCATCAACTTCTATAGAGCATTTTTGTAAGAAATCAAGTGGAGTTGAACCACCAATAGCATAAATAATGCGATCATAAATTTCACTTGTATTGTTAGTGAAATTTACTTTAGCTTTGCCATTTTCATCTTCAATACCAGTTATATCTATGCCGAGTTTTGCTTTTACACTGCCTTGCTCAAAAGCTTTTTGAATATCTTCAAGATTAATATCGTTTAATCTTGAGAAAGTTTCTCTTCTATAGCAAAGTGTAACATCGTTATTTTTAGCTAAATCTATAGCGTATTCTGCTGCTGAATTTCCACCGCCTACAACTAAGATTTTTTCATCTTGGCTTGTTGAATTTGCATTAAAATTGATGATTTTTGTTAAAGTTATAGGTAAAGTATAGCTTGGTTTATTTGGCTTACCCATTCTACCTATGGCAATAACTGCATTTTTACAAATATAATTTTCATTTGCAGTACTAACGATGAAATTTTCTCCATCTTTTTTAACACTTTCAACTTCACTAGAAAGCTTTACTTCAAGATTATGCTCTTTGATAGCATTTTGGAAAGTTTCTATCGTACTTTCTCTAGTTCCATCTTCAAAATTTATATGCCCGTGATTTGTGCTATCACAACCTTTATAAGCTTTGTCTACTCTTTTACCTTCTTTGTAAAATTTTACTAAGGTTTGACAAATCGCATCAGCTTTTTCTAAAACAATAACTTCTTTATTTTTTATTTTAGCTTCTACTCCTGCTGCAATACCTGCAGGGCCAGCGCCAATAACTACCATATCAAAAATTTTCATTATTTCCCTTTTTTAATTTTTAGTTTATGTAAATGTATCAAAAAAACAATAATAAAAAATAAAAAACAGAAATTATTTTTATTTTGTAAATAAATTTTTTATGCTTATAAATTATTAAATTAATAAAATTTTATAATAAAGTAGATTAAAATGTGTAAAAAATATATTATTATAATATTTTTTGCATAAAATCACTTATATAAAAGCAAAAAAAACATAAAAATTATATATAGTATGCAAAAGGAGTTTTTGATGGGACAAAATACAGGACAAAGTTTAAAAAATAATTTTTTAACATTATTGTTATTATCCTTTTGCGGATCTATTATTTATGGTTTACCTTATTTTAGAAAGTATTATTATGATGATTATATGAGTCTTTATCATTTAAATAATTTTGAAATGGGGCTTTTGGGTAGTGCTTATGGATTGCTTGGTTTGTTTTCTTATGCTTTAGGAGGTTATTTAGCAGATCGTTTTGCACCAAAAAAATTATTGATTTTTTCTTTAATTGCTACAGGACTTGGTGGTTTATTGCATTTATATTTTACTTCTTTAAATACACTTTTGATTATTTATGGAATTTGGGGGATTACCTCATTATTAACTTTTTGGCCTTCTTTGATGAAAATAGTAAGGAGTTTAGCAAATTCTAAAGAACAAGCAAGGGCTTATGGAATTTTTGAAGGCGGTAGAGGAGTTGTTGGTGCTGCACATTTGGCTATAGCTACGAGTATTTTTGGATATTTTCAAACAAAAGCCTTAGCCGCACAAGGTATAGAAATGGTTATTGTGTTTTATTCTATAGCTCCTATCGCAAGTGCTATTTTATTGTTTTTTCTTTTGAAAGATGATATTAATGAGCAAAGTGAGAAGATTAAAATCAAAGACTTGGTTTTTCTTTTGAAAAATTCTGCTCTTTGGCTTGTGGTTGCTATTACTTTTTGTACATATTTTTTTAACATGAGTTTTTATTATTTTACTCCTTATGCAAGCAATGTTATAGGAACTTCTGCTGTTTTTGCAGCTATTTTAACGGTATTGGCTCAATATATTCGTCCGGTTTCTTCTGTAGCGGGTGGATTTATAGCAGATGGATATGGAAAAGCTAAAATAATGATGATAGGCTTTATTTTAATGGGAATTGGTGTTATTTTTTTAATGCTTAGTTCAAAATTAAATGGATTTTTACAAATGAGTGTTTTAACTTCTGCTTGTGTCATAATTTATATAGCTATGTATTCTAATTTTGGAATTTATTATTCTTTACTTAGTGAGGGAAAAATTCCTATACATTTAGCGGGTATGGCTATAGGTATTGTATCTACTTTTGGGTATTTGCCTGAAGTTTTTGCACCATTACTTGCTGGAGATTTATTAGATAGATACCCAGGTGTAAAAGGTTTTCATATATATTTTACCATCATGATAGTTATGGCTATTTTGGGCGTAATGTTTTGTTTGATTTGGATTAAAAAATACAATAAAAAGGAGATGAAATGAAGGAAATTGTTTTTAACTTTAAAAACAAGGTTAGAGTAATAGAAAATGAATGGATAGTTTTAAAAGATGGCACTAAGCTTTCATCACGAATTTGGCTTCCTCAAGTAAAAGAAAAAGTTCCTGCTATATTAGAATACATTCCTTATAGAAAAAATGATGGAACAAGGGGTAGAGATGAGCCTATGCACGGATATTTTAGTGGTAATGGCTATGCGGTTGTTAGGGTTGATATTAGAGGAAGTGGGGAATCTGATGGTTTATTAGAAGATGAATATTTAAAACAAGAACAAGATGATGCCTTAGAAGTCATTGAGTGGATTGCAAAGCAAGAATGGTGTGATGGGAATATTGGTATGATGGGTAAATCTTGGGGTGGCTTTAATTCTTTACAAGTTGCAGCAAGAAGACCTAAAAATTTAAAAGCAATTATAGTAGTAGGTTTTACTGATGATAGGTTTAATGAGGATATTCATTATAAAGGCGGATGTTTGCTTAATGATAATTTTTGGTGGGGTAATATCATGCTTGCATATCAATCACGCTTTGTTGATCCAAAAATTGATCCAAATGGTAGAAAAAAATGGTTCAATAGGCTTGAGAACATGCCTTTATGGCCCACATTATGGCTTGGGCATACTTTAAAAGATGATTATTGGAAGCATGGGTCTGTTGGGGAAAATTATGATGATATACAAGTTCCTGTTTTTGCATTAGATGGATGGGCTGATTCTTACACTAATCCTGTTTTTACTCTAATGAATGGTTTGAAAGTTCCAAAAAAAGCTATCGTTGGTCCTTGGGCTCATGTTTATCCTCATGATGGCTTACCTTTGCCTGCAATGGGTTTTTTACAAGAAGCACTTAAATGGTGGGATAAATGGCTTAAAAATGAAGAAAACGATGTATTTGAAGCTCCTATGATACAAGCATATATTGAAAATAGCTCTAAGCCAAATTCAAAAACAGAGAAAGTAGAAGGTCGTTTTGTTGCTTTAAATGATTTTAAAAATGATATTAGCTATAAAAGATACTATTTAAATCCGCATAAATTAACATGTAAAAAATCAAGTGAATTTATCAAAATTAACACCCCGCTAAATCATGGGCTTTTATCCGGAGAGTGGATGGGAGCTGGTGTTTTAGGAGAAAGTCCTAGCGATCAAAGGTTGGATGATGGGAT
The DNA here is from genome assembly GCF_024723655.1 of Campylobacter sp. RM5063. Classification (NCBI taxonomy): domain Bacteria; kingdom Pseudomonadati; phylum Campylobacterota; class Epsilonproteobacteria; order Campylobacterales; family Campylobacteraceae; genus Campylobacter; species Campylobacter sp. RM5063. The sequence continues at coordinate 58,252 of NZ_JANQDA010000003.1, forward strand.
GGCAGTTGTTTTTGAAAGTGATTTTTTAGAACAAGATTTGGATGTCTTAGGCTTTCCTATGTTAAATATAAAAATTGCAAGCGATCAAGAAAAAGCTATGCTTTTTGCTCAACTTAGTGAAGTTAGAGCTGATGGTTTTGTAAAAAGAGTAAGTTATGGAGTAATCAATCTTGCATTAAGTGATAATAAAGAGCAATTTATACCTTTAAAAAAAGATGAATTTATCCAAAAGCAAATCAAACTTGATGCTTGTGGATATAGATTTGCTAAGGGTTCTAAGATAAGATTATCATTAGCAAATTCTTTTTGGCCTATGTTTTGGCCTATGCCAAAAATTTCAACCTTGACTTTAGATTTAAATGAGTGTGAATTTAATTTACCATGTTTTAATGGTCAAGATAGCAATAAAATCAATATGCAAGCACAAAGTGCTCCTTTAACTCCAATAACACTTTTAGAAGAAGGTAGGGTAGATAGAAGCATTTCTTATGATATTTTAAACGATACTTGGACTTGTATTACAGATGGTGTTGGCGGGGTTTTTGGAGAAGGTGTTTATAGATTTGATGAGGTTGATGTTTTAGTAAAGCATAATTTAAAAAGAGAATTAAAACTTCAAAATGAAAACCCATTAAGTGCAGAATATACCATTACCCAAACAATGCAAATAGGACGCGAGGGTTGTATGATGGAGGCGGATATAATCTTAACACAAACTAGCGATTTGGAGTATTTTTATATTAAGGGAAAATTAGTAGTTAAGGAAAATAATAAGCTTGTTTTTGATAAAAAATATGATTATAAAACTAAAAGAAATAGTTTATAAAATTTCCCAAAGTAAAATTTACTTTGGGAATTAATTTTCTTGCAAGATTTTAGCTAAATCTTTAGCACCTTTTAGATCCACTTTGCCAGAGCCTAAAAGTGGGATTTGTTCTACTTTAAAATATTTACTTGGTTTAAAAATAGCAGGCATAGTAGAGTTTTTAATCGCTTCGCAAATTCCTTCAAAATCTTGCTCTTGGCATTCTACTAATAAGCATACCATTTCACCTTTTTTATCATCATCTAGTGCAACTGCGCAAAATTTTACTATATCTGTATTGATAAATTTAGCAATTTCTTCTTCTAAAGCTCCTAAAGATATCATCTCACCACCAATTTTTGCAAAACGAGAATAACGATCTACTATATATAAAAAGCCATCCTCATCTACATGGCCTTTATCGCCGGTATTATACCAGCGTATGCCATCGATTTCTTTGATAACTTCATCGGTTTTTTCTTTATTGTTTAAATAACCCACCATAACCTGATGGCCACCAATGAGTATTAATCCATCTTCTCCATGATTTAAACTTTCATAAGTAGATGGATCTACTATGCGTATAGCGCTTCCTGGTAAAGGCATACCTACACTACCTTCTTTATTTGCACGATGTAAAATCCAATAGTCAGGATCAAATTTATTCGGTAAATTCACACTTGCAACTGGAGTGGTTTCAGTGGCTCCATAGCCTTCAAAAATAGGTTTTTTAAATTTAATTTCAAAGGCAGTTCTTACTTCGCTTTTGAGTTTTTCAGCACCTGAAACGATAATCCTTAGGCTTTCAAACATAATCGCATCAAGTTTTTTATTTCTTGCATAAATACCCAAAAAAGTTGAAGTAGCACACATAATGCTAACATTGTTTTTTACTATAGCTTTTGCTACACCTAGTGCATCTGTTGGATCAGCATGTGTTATGCTTTTAATCCCTTCTAATAAAGGCATAAAAGTAGTTACAGTTAATCCAAAAGCATGAAAAGGTGGCAAAGAAGATAAGACAACATCTTCATTTTTTGCACATAATACATCTGAAATTTGAGCTATATTGCTTAAAATATTGCGATTATTTAGCATTACTCCTTTAGGTGTTCCCTCGCTACCACTACTAAATAATATAGCAGCTATGGCAAGGTTTTGTTTATTAGATGCAAATAATGCTTTTATTAAACAAGTAGGTAAGATACTTACTAAAGCAAGCATAGAAAAGATTTTGAGTTTTTGTCTTTTAAAGTTTGCGATAATATCTTCCATAAAAATAATTCTAACATGCTCTTCAAATTCTAGTTTTATGCCTTTATTTTCTAATTTTTCCATAAATTTTCTAGAAGTATAAATTTGTTGAATTTGAGAGCTTTGAATGGCTTGATTTATTGCTTTTACACCTGCTGTGAAATTTAAATTTACCACGATTTTATTTGCAAGTAATACAGCTAGATTACAAAGAGAACTAGCCATGGAAGCAGGGAGTAAAATTCCTATACATTCTTCTTTTGGAGTATAGCTTCCTTGGGTAGGTTGTATATTTAACTCATGTGATCTATTTTTTATAAAAGAGCTAAAAACTAGACTTAAAGCAAGCATTTTTCTATAAGTAATACCACCTATTAAAGGATCAACAATAGCTATTTGACTTAAATTTCTTTTAGCACTATCTATCCAAGCTCTAGCTATAGTATGCATACTTTCACATTGAGATTTCCAAGCAATAAATGAAAGTTCAAAAACCTTTGCTTTAACCACTTCTTTTTTAGTGTGTATTGGCAAGCTTTTTCCAAAAGCAATAGCGATTTTTCTTTTGCTTATTTTGCGGTTTCTTGCTGAAAATTCTTCATCACTTCTTGAAAAAGCACTTCCCCAAAGTCCTCTAATATAAAAAGGTAAAATCACTCCATCTTGTTCTTCTAATTTTGAGCAAACTAACTCAAACCCACCTTTAAATTCATTAAGCTGTCCATGGCGTGAAAGCACTCCTTCTGGGAAAAGGCAAACTAAATTTCCATTTTTAATATGCATAGCAATAAGCTCTAAGCTTGATTTGCTAGAAGCACTTGAAACAGGAATAACTCCAAATTTATCAAGAAAAATTCTAATATACCACTTAGAATAAATGCTTTTTTCCATAACAAAATAAATTTTTCTTGGTATAGCCATTTGCACAATAGCCCAATCTATAAAAGATATATGATTGCCAAGTAATAACGCTCCACCTTTTTCAGGAATATTCTCAAAACCTTCTACCAATAAACGGTAGCGTTGAAAAAACGCTATACTCATTAATAAACGCACTAAAGAAAAAGGCAATTTACTTAGCACATAAATGCTTCCAAAAAATGCCACAGCGATGATAAAATAAAACAAATTTATCACTTCAATTTTAGCATAAGCAGCAAAAGTAGCTAGTGTTAAAAAGCCTAACATAAAAAAATTTTGTATGAAATTATTTCCTGCTAAGACTTTTCCTAATTCATTTTCTTTTGCATGAAATTGTATTAGAGAGTTTAAAGGTATGATAAAAAATGCTCCGCTTAAACCAAAAATAAAAAACACTACACTATAACTTAATAAGTTTTCTAAAAATGGCATTAAAATGCTCATTAGAAAAATCCCTAAAGCACCTAGTGGTATAAGACCTAATTCGATGTAATTTTTAGAAAATTTACCACTAATAAGCGATCCTATAATCACTCCTATACCAGAAAAAGCTAAAGAGCATTGTACATAAAAGGTATTTTCTATAAAAAGATCATTTTTTGCATATACAGGAAAACTCACTAAATAAAGTTGTGATATGGCCCAAAAAAGTGAAATTCCTATAATGCAAAGCCAAATAATTTTATGAGAAAATATTGTTTTTAAATTAGAGGTTAAAAGCTTTCCTTGTAAATATTGTTTTTTATCAAAACTTAAATTTTTATCTTCTTCTTTTAAGCTAGGAAGTTTATAAGCTAAAAAAAGTTCTAATAAAGCAAAAGCTATTAATACAAAACCCAAAGGTGCAATTTGTGTTAAAATATCCGAAGGAGTGTTAAAATTTGACTCAAAAAGCATTTCAAAGCTTAGAGAAAATACTGCCATACCGGCTAAAATAGCCACAATACTTACTGCATTGACAGCTCCATTTCCCATAGCTAAAAGCTCTTTTCCTACTAATTCTTTTATAAAGCCATATTTTGCAGGAGAGTATAAGGCAGATTGCACTCCCATGATAAAAGTCATTGTAAATGCAAGCCAAAATGCTCCAAGATAATAACACAAACAAATAATACAAGTTAATATTACTGAAAATAATGCAGATATTTTCATGATTTTATTTTTAGGAAATTTATCCGCTAAAAATCCAGATGGTGAAAGCATAAGAATAAAAGGCAAAAGCATTAAAGCATTGACAATAGCAGTTAGAAAAAGTTGGGTGCTATCTTCATAAAATTTATAAATGGTATTTTGTATGATGATTTTGTGTCCTAAATCCACAAAAGCATTAATAAAAGCTACTGCTAAAAATGGCAATACGCCAAAAATCTTTAAAAAATTTCCTTGCATTTAAAACTCCATTTTATTTTAAAAATATTATTTTATTATATAAAATTTAAATGGAGTTTTGATATTTGATTAATCTTTAAATTCTACCACTTCATTAAATGCAAAACGAGCTTTTTCTGTACTAGAATTTTTTTGGGCATGTCCTAGAGCAATGAGCATAGATACTCTTTGTTTGGTAGTGTCTAAATTTAAATATTGATTGATTTTATCTTTATCAAAACCACCGATAATACACGAACCTAAATTTAAACTATAAGCAGCATTGATAATATTTGCAATAGCAAGATGACTTTGCTCTTTTGCATAAATAAAACTTTGTTCTAAATCCATTGCGTCTAAAAATGGCTTATAGGTTTGCAAGCGTTTATTTAACTCTTCTTGGCTTAAACCACGCTTTTTTAGTTTTTCTTCAAAATAATCTTTAAAATCAGCTCTTGAGATCACAACAATAATAGCAGCACAATTTGCTACATGATTTTGATTGTTAGCTATTTTGGCAATTTCTTTTTTATGTTCATCTTTTTGAAAAACCAAGAATTTCCAAGGTTCAAGCCCTAAAGAACTAGGAGATAATCTAGCACATTCTAAGATATATTCTAAGTTCTCTCTAGAAATTTTTTCTTGAGTATATGCTCTAATAGAAGAGCGATTTTGCATTAAATTTAAATAATCTTGCATATAATTTCCTTATTTTTAGTTTAATTTATCTTATATCTTATAAGCTTTAAAATTGTTAAAATTATATTTTATTGCTACAATTTTATTTTTACTTCACACAAATGTTTTATTATGCGGTTTTTAAAGGATTAAAATGAAAAAAATAATTTATTTAAGCATATTTTTGATTATACTCATTATAGGGATGTATTTTTTCTTTTTTGCAAATAAGGAAGAATATAATTATCTAACTTATGAGGTTAAAAAACAAGACATTACTCAAAGCATAGAAGCAATAGGTGAAGTTTATGCAAAAACCCAAGTTGATGTTGGTGCACAAGTTAGTGGGCAAATTACTAAACTATATGTAAAATTGGGCGATCGTGTTAATGAGGGTGATTTAATCGCACAAATTGATAAAGATAAACAACAAAATGATTTAGATATTACCAAAGCTAGACTTGAAAGTGCAAAGGCAAATTTAGAAAGTAAAAAAATTGCTCTTGATATAGCTACTAAACAATACCAAAGAGAGCAAAAGCTTTATGCTAAAAAGGCTACCTCTTTAGAAAATCTTGAAAATCTTAAAAATACTTTTTATGCCTTAAGGGCAAATGTGGCTGATTTAAAAGCTCAAACTACTCAACTTGAAATTTCTTTAAAAAATGCTCAAAAAGATTTAGCTTATACTACTATAACTGCACCTAGTAAGGGTGAGATTATCAATGTAGCAGTTGAAGAGGGGCAAACTGTAAATGCAAACCAAAATACACCAAGTATAGTGCGCTTGGCCGATTTAAGTGAAATGGAAATTCGTATGCAAATAGCTGAAGCTGATATTAATAAAATCAGTGTTGGAAAAAAGGTAAAATTTAGCATTTTAAATGAGCCTGATAAAAAATACGAAGCAACTATTTCAAGTATAGATCCAGCAAATACTACCATAAGTGATGCAACAAGCAATACAAATTTAAACTCAAACTCAAGTACTAGCACTAGCGCTGTGTATTATTATGCAAGGGTTTTTGTAAAAAATGATAATAATTTTTTACGCATAGGTATGAGTACAGAAAATGAAATTGCTATTAAAACAGAAAATAATACTTTAGTTATACCAACTTTAGCTATAAAAAGCGATACAAGTGGTTATTATGTAGAAATTTTAAAAGCCAATAATATAAGTGTAAAAACACCTGTTAAATTAGGCATCAAAGATAGTTTAAATACTCAAATTTTAGATGGTATTAATGAGGGCGATTTAGTTATCATAGGTAAAAATAAAAAATGATACGCTTAGAAAATATACAAAAAAAGATTAATAATACAACTATTTTAGAAAATATTAATCTTTATATTCAAAAGGGAGAATTTGTAGCCATTATAGGACAATCAGGAAGTGGTAAAACCTCTCTTTTAAATATTATAGGCACACTTGATGAGCCAAGTAGTGGAAAATACTTTTTAGATCAATATGAAGTTACAAATTTAAGCAAAGATGAAAAAGCAAGAATTAGACGCGAAAAAATTGGTTTTATTTTCCAAAGATATAATTTGCTTAGTCTTTTAAATGCTAAAGATAATGTAGCCTTACCTGCTGTTTATGCAGGAAAAAACAAACAAGAAAGATCGCAAAAGGCTAAAGAATTACTTTCTTTTTTAGAGCTTGATCATAAAGAATTATCAAAGCCAAATGAACTAAGTGGTGGGCAACAGCAAAGAGTTTCTATAGCAAGAGCTTTGATGAATGGTGGTGAGCTTATTTTAGCAGATGAGCCAACGGGTGCGCTTGATTCTAAAAGCGGTAAGATAGTTTTAGAAATTTTAAATAAACTAAATGAGCAAGGACACACCGTAGTTTTAGTCACTCATGATAGGGAAATAGCTGCTAGAGCAAAAAGAGTTATAGAAATTAAAGATGGTAAGATTATAAGCGATAATGGTGTAAAAAAAGCAGATGAAATAAAAACTAAGTTAATGCCAAAAGAGAAAAAAAGCTTTAATTTGCTTAAAAATCAGCTTTTTGAAAGTTTGAAAATGTCTATAACTTCCATTGTAGCACACAAGCTACGCTCTTTGCTTACTATGCTTGGTATTATCATAGGCATAGCTTCAGTAGTTTGCGTGGTTGCTTTAGGACTTGGAGCCCAACAAAATATACTTGCTTCTATTAGCTCTATTGGGACTAATACCATAGAAGTTGTTTCAGGGCGTGGTTTGGGAGATATTCGATCAGGTAAAACAAGGCTAAATTTAAGTGATTTAAAAACCTTAAGTTCTTTGCCTTATTTAGAAGCAGTAGAAGCAGATGTGGGCAAAATAGGGGTAGTAACTTATAAGAATAATTCTTTGCAAGCTAGAATTTATGGAGTAGGGCCAAATCATCTAAGGCTTAGAGGTTTTGTGATGGTAGATGGTAGGTTTATTAATAATGAAGATATAAAAGATAATACTAATATTTGCATTATAGATGAAAATGCTTTGAGAATTTTATTTGATAATATCAGCGCTAAAGATGTTTTAGGTAAAAGCGTGATTTTTAACAAACAGCCTTTAACTATAGTTGGAGTTTTAAAAAAAGAAAGAGATAACAAAGGCTTTAGAGCTGATGAAAATACCATTAAAATTTATACTCCTTATTCTACTTTGATGAATAAAATCACAGGAGATAAACAAATAAGAGCCATAGTAACTAAGGTAAAAGATGAGGTAAATCCTGCTTTAGCTGAAGAGGCTATGGTAAAAATTTTAGAGATTAAACGCGGAAAAAAAGATTTTTTCACTATAAATTCTGACGCAATTAAAAATGCCATTGAGGAAAATACTGCTACTTTGACTTTACTTATTTCTTCTATTGCAGTGGTATCTTTGATAGTAGGTGGTATTGGTGTGATGAATATCATGCTTGTTTCAGTAAGTGAGCGCACAAGAGAAATTGGAGTTAGAATGGCTATTGGAGCTAGAAAAGAAGATATTTTAATGCAGTTTTTAATCGAAGCTGTGTTGATTTGTTCTTTAGGAGCTATTTTTGGAGTAATGCTTTCTTTTATCATCATTGAAGTATTTAATTCTTTAAATTTTGGTTTTACGATGATACTTTCATTAAATTCGGTATTTTTAGGGCTTTTAAGTTCGGTTTTAATCGGAGTGGTTTTTGGATTTTTCCCAGCAAAAAATGCAGCAAATTTAAATCCTATTAGTGCTTTATCAAAGGAATGAGATGAGAATATTTTTATTATTTTTTATAGCCTTTTTTTTAAATGCCTGCGTAGGAGTAAAATTAGAACAAGTATCTCAAGAACAAATAAAAAAAGAATATTTTGAAGATTTTAACGCAAGCAAGGCTTGGTGGGAAAAATATAATAATCAAGACTTAAATAATATCTTAAAAGCTATTATTGATAATAATAAAGACTTAAATATAGCAAGGGTTAATTTTTTAAGTACTTTAGCTAGATATAAGCTTTTAAATTTAGATCTTTATCCTACTTTGAGTGGAAATTTTGGTGCAAATATAAGAAAAAATTTAAACAATGGCACAAAAACGCATAGTTTTTCAAATGGCATTATGTTAAATTATGAGCTTGATATATATGGCAAAATTTCAGATCAAGTTGCTAGTTCTGAATTTTTAGCAAAGGCAAGTGAGTATGAGTTACGCTCTTTAGAGCTTGATACGATTAATTTAGCGATAAATAGTATTTTTGAATTTGTTTATTTCAATGATGTAGATCATTTATTAAACAAACATTTAAAAAATCTAGAGCAAATGCTAGAAATTTATACTACTAAACTTAATTATGGAAAAGTTGAATATATAGATCTTTTAAATATTAAAAAATCTTTATTAAACACTAAACAAAATATCATTACAAATTTGCAAAATAAAGACTTAACTCTTAAAAATATAAAAGACTTACTGGGTAAAGATGATGAGCATTTGATTAATAAAATGCTAAATTATACTCTTGAAGATTTTTCTTTGCAAAAAATTAATTTTGATATAGAATTAAAAATGCTTGCTTATAGACCACAAGTTCAAGCAAAACTAAATCAACTTATGGCTTCTTACAAGGATTATACAAGTGTGCAAAAAAGTATTTTACCTAGCATAAAAATATTGGGAAATTTAGATGGGAATGATAAGAATATTGATGAGAGTTTTAAATTTTTAATTTTAGGAGGCAATGTCGCCATTGACTTACCATTTTTGGACTTTTATAGAGTAAAACAAAATGTAAAAATTTCTGAATTAACATACCAAGCTCGTTTGGTTGAATATAAAGATGTATTACAAAGAACTATCCATGAATTTAATTTTTGTTATGAAAATGACAAGTATTATAATGATTTGTTAAAATTAGTAAAAGACATTAATGTTAATCAAGAAAAAATTACACAGCTATATTTAGAAAAATATGAATTAGGTCGCAGTGAACTAAAAGATTATCTTGATGCGGATGCTTTGCTTATAAATTCACTCCAAGAGCTTAGCAGAGCAAAGCTATCTTTGCTTAAAAATATTAATTTATATCATAATATTGTTTTAATTTCAGAGTAAAAAAGACTAAAAGTGTTTCATTTTGTAATATTATAAGAAAAGAGTGTTGTTTATTTGCGTTGTTTTAAAGTCATTTAGAATACAATTGATAAATAAATCAAACAAAGGAGAATTATGAAATTTGATTTTTATGCAACGCTAGTTACTATGGTTATAGTATTGCTTTTAGGCGTATTTGTCATTAAAAGGGTAAAATTTCTTCGTGATTATAATATCCCTGAGCCAGTTGTTGGTGGTGGGATTGCTGCGATTATTCTTTTGATCTTACATAGTTTCTTCTCATTGGATATTAAATTTGATGAATCTATGAAAGATCCTTTAATGCTTGCATTTTTTTCAAGTATTGGTTTGTTAGCTGATTTTGCTTCTTTAAAAAAGGGTGGAAGAAAATTAGCAATTTTTTTAGTTGTTGTTGTTGGCTTGCTTTTTGCGCAAAATATAGTTGGCATAGGTGTGGCAAGTGCTATGGGGCAAAATCCACTAATGGGACTTATAGCAGGTTCTGTTACAATGAGTGGTGGTCATGGAACAGGTGCAGCATGGGCAGCTGAATTTATTAAAGAACCTTATTTTTACTCTAGTGCAACTACTGTTGCTATTGCTTGTGCTACTTTTGGGCTTATTTCAGGTGGTATCATAGGTGGGCCTGTCGCAAGATATTTAGTCAATAAATATAAGTTAGTAGTTCCAAAGCAAAATGATGATAAAGATGCGATTTTAAATTTCCAGTCTCCAGAAAAAGAAAGACTAATCACACCTTCTTCTTTTATAGAATCTTTGGCATTAATTGCTTTATGTTTATTAATAGGTAGTGCTTTGTCTACTTATATTAAAACAAATACAGGTTTTACTTTACCAACTTTTGTGTATTGTCTTTTTGTAGGTGTGGTTTTAAGAAATGTTTTATCAGCTACAAAAATTCATCATGTATTTGATAGAGAAGTATCAGTTTTAGGTAATGTAAGCTTATCTTTATTTTTAGCTTTAGCTCTAATGACTATTAATCTTTGGGATTTAGTAACTCTTGCACTACCGATGTTGGTAATTTTAGCTGTTCAGGTTGCTATGATGGCTGCTTATGCTATATTTATCACTTTTAGGGTATGTGGAAAAGATTATGACGCAGCAGTTTTAGCAGCAGGACATTGTGGTTTTGGTTTGGGCGCTACTCCAACAGCTATGGTAAATATGCAAACTGTAACAAATCACTATGGTATGAGCCATATGGCATTTATTATTGTACCTTTAGTGGGTGCGTTTTTCATAGATATAGTAAATGCTTTAGTGATTAATGCTTTCTTGTATCTACCATTCTTTCATTAAAATCATCTAGCACTAAATTGGTGCTAGATTAAATTTTCTTATCTTTACTTTTGCATAAATGATTTAAAAAGCACTCTTTGCATAAAGGATTTTTAGCTTTACATGTATAACGCCCAAAAAGCACCATAGCTTGATGAAGATAGTTTAGATTATCTTTAAAAATTTTAGTTAAGTCTTTTTCGGTTTCTTCAGGAGTTTTGGCTTTGCTAAGATTAAGTCTGTGTGAAACTCTAAATACATGGGTATCTACAGCCATGCAATTAGCCCCGCACCATTCTATCATCACTACATGTGCAGTTTTTTGTCCTACACCTGCTAGAGTTTTCAAATCTTGCTCGTCCATTGGAATTTCACCATTAAATTGCTCGCAAACTGCTTGAGCCATTTTGATTAAATTTTGTGCTTTATTATTATAAAATGAGCAAGAATTAATCAAAAGTTTTAAAGAAGATAAATTTGCCTTAGCTAAATCTTGCACACTAGGGTAAGCTTTAAATAAAGCAGGTGTGATGAGATTAACCCTTTTATCAGTACATTGAGCTGAAAGCATAACACAAACTATAAGTTCATAAGCATTACTAAAAACTAATTCTGTTTTTGCTTGTCCAAAATGTTTTAAAAATAATTCTTTAATTTCTAAATTTCTTTTCATAAACTTATTGTATGTTAATCGGCTTTAAATAAAGTTTAGATATAATAAAATTAACAAAACTATTTCAAAGGAAAAACAATGAAAAAAATTTCTTTAGTTGCTGCGGCTTTATTAACAGGTTTGAGTTTAAATGCTGCGGTGGTTGCAACCCTTGATGGAAACAATATTAGCGATACAGAAGTAAATGAGTTTTTTGCTCCTATGTTAAGAGGTGCTAAAATCACTGACTTACCAGCTGAACAAAAAAAAGCAATCATTGATCAATATATCATCCAACAACTTGTATTAAAAGACGCTAAAGCTCAAAAAATAGAAAATGATCCTTCATATAAAGAAGAATTAGAGCGTGCTAAAGAAGCTATCATGGTAAATATCTATCAAAAGAAAATTTTTGATTCTATCAAAAATGATGATGCTAAGGCTAAAAAATACTATGAAGCAAATAAAGATAAATTTACTAAACCAGCTCAAGTAAAAGCTAAGCATATTTTGGTAACTAGTGAAAAAGAAGCTAAAGATATTATTGCCGAGCTTAGTAAGTTAAGTGGAAAAGCTTTAAATGATAAATTTGCTCAACTTGCAAAAGAAAAATCAATCGACAAAGGTTCTTCAGCTCAAGGTGGTGATCTTGGATGGTTTGCTGAATCAACTATGGTAAAACCATTTGCTGATGCAGCTTTTTCTATGAAAAAAGGTACTATTTCTAAAACACCAGTAAAAAGTGATTTTGGATATCATATTATTTTAAAAGAAGATGCTAGAGCGAAAAGTACTATGAGTTATAATGAAGTAAAAGCAGGTATTGAAAGCAATATCAAAATGGAAGAATTTAAAGAACTTATGAATAAAAAAGCTCAAGAGCTTCGTCAAAAAGCAAAAGTGGAATATAAATAATGGGTGTATTAGATCTTGTCAAACCAGGTGTTTTAAGTGGCGATGATCTAAATACCGTATATAATTATGCAAAAAAAGAAGGATTTGCTATCCCTGCGGTAAATGTCGTGGGGACAAATTCTATTAATGCGGTTTTAGAAAGTGCTAAAAAAGTTAATTCACCTGTGATTATTCAATTTTCAAATGGTGGAGCTAAATTTGTAGCAGGAAAAGCTTGTCCAAAAGCTGATGTGCTTGGTGCTATAAGTGGTGCAAGACATGTACATTTAATGGCAAAAGCTTATGGAGTTCCAGTAATTTTACACACAGATCATGCTGCTAGAAAATTACTTCCTTGGATTGATGCTTTGATTGAAGCAAATATTGAGTTTAAAAAAGAAGCAGGTAAGCCTTTGTTTAGCTCTCATATGATTGATTTAAGTGAAGAGGATTTAGAAAGTAATCTAGGCACTTGTGAGAATTATTTAAAACAAATGTCTGAGCTTGGAATTTCTTTAGAGCTTGAGCTAGGATGTACGGGTGGTGAAGAAGATGGAGTGGATAATACTAATATTGATAATGCAAAATTATACACTCAGCCTGAAGATGTAGCATTAGCTTATGAGAGACTTTCTAAAATTAGTGATAGATTTTCAGTTGCAGCTAGTTTTGGTAATGTACATGGAGTATATAAACCAGGAAATGTGATTTTAAGACCTGAAATTCTTAAAAACTCTCAAAATTATGTAAAAGAAAAATTCAATCTTGGTGAAGATAAACCAATCAATTTTGTTTTCCATGGTGGCAGTGGTAGCGATATAGAGGATATCAAAGCAGCACTTAGCTATGGTGTAATTAAGATGAATATTGATACAGATACACAATGGGCTTTTTGGGATGGTGTTAGAGAGTATGAGCTTAAAAATAAAGCTTATTTGCAAGGCCAAATTGGTAATCCAGATGGAGAAGATAAGCCAAATAAAAAATATTATGATCCAAGAGTATGGCTTAGAGCGGGCGAAGAGAGTATGATCAAACGCTTAGAGTGCGCTTTTAGCGATTTAAATTGTATCGATAGAAACTAAGAGTTTTATAACTCTTAGTTAATTTTCCTGTGAAGATTTTAAATTTTTAGAGTAAAATTAACAAAGGTTTATAAAATGGAAGTTAAAACAACTGATGATTTTTCTGATCTTGTATTACCTGAAGGAAAAGGTAGCACAGGAATTGTTGCTTATTTAAAGATTATTTTTATCCCTGCTATATTGTATATTTTAGTGCTTTTAGGGTATTTTGGAAAGATTGATTTTAAAGTAGAATTACATAGTGTTGTAATGATAGGGATTATCTTTTTAGTGGCTTTGATCTTTGCTAGACATAGTGCTGATTATGCTTCAAGTATTTTTGAGCAACAAAAAGATGAGTTTAAGCTGATATTAAAACGCTATATTATGAAGCATTTTTTAGTTATAGGTAAAGAAACAAAGTCAAATGCTAGCTTTGATGATTTTGCATATGCTTATGTGAAAGATTTGAGAAATGAAAATTTTGCTTCTGTGGGTGCAGCTATTTTTCCTATGCTTGGTATTTTAGGAACTTTTATAAGTATAGCCATGTCTATGCCAAATTTTAATTCAAGCGACACAGCAGGCTTAGAACAAGAAATTTCAGTTTTATTAAATGGAGTAGGAACAGCCTTTTATGTATCAATTTATGGAATTTTCTTAGCACTTTGGTGGATATTTTTTGAAAAATACGGTAGTAGTAAATTCCAAAAACTTCTAAATCGTCAAAAAAATGCAACAAACGATTTTTTCTGGTCTAAAGAAGAAATTGATAGAAAATACCTTCAAGAAAGTTTGCAACATTTTGAAAAAATAGGCACGATTTTTGAACATGTAAGCAATGAGGAATTTTTTAAAGAACTAGATAATACAATAGATAGAAAATTTAAAGTTTTTCAAGAACTTGTAAATGCTGAAGAAAAAGCTGTAAGATTAAGCAGTGAGCATGTAAAACAAACTATGAGTGATTTATCTAAAACCCAAAGAGAGCAAAAAGATATTGTTAAAACTTATAGCGAGATTGCAAATGCGGTAAATATGTTAAATTCAAACATAAAAGATTTAACTTTAAGAATTTCAGAGCAATATAATAGACTCTTAGATGTGAGTTCAGATAAGATTGTGCATTTAGATAAAAGTGTGAGTGCTTTAGATGAAAAGGTAAATAATTTTTCAAATAATATTGAAAAATATCAAAATCTTATGCTTGATAATCAAACTAAGCTTTTTGAAGGCTTTAGGGCAAGTATTATAGAGGGTATGCATACTTTTAAAGAAGCTTATGAAGATGAAAAAAATATTGACGAAAAAATTTCACTAATGCAAGAATTTAAAGAAGAAAGCAAAGAGTTAGATGAGCAAACCACACAAGTTATTGCAAAGCTTGAAAATCAAAAAGAAGATGAAAAAATAGATGATAAAAAATAATTCTAGCAATGAAGAAAATAATTTTTGGATAGCTTATGCAGATTTAATGGCGGGCTTGCTTTTTATATTTATTTTGCTTATTGGAGCTATAGTTGTTAAGTATGTTTTAACTCAAAGTGATTTACAAATCATAAAAGAAAATTTGCAAAAACAAGAAGAACGCTTAAGAGAGAATAAAGAAGAATTAAATCAAAAAGAAGATATTTTAAAAAGTCTTAGCCAAAAATTAAGTAATACCTCAAGTACACTTGATAATATCAACAAGCAAAAACAAGCTTTAGAAGCTAATATTACTAAACTTAATCAAGATTTAAATTCAAGTTTAGATGAAAAAGATCAGCAAATTTTTGCTTTACTTGAAAGATTAAATAAAAAAGATGAGGAAATCAAAGAATTAGAGCGTAATTTTGATGAGGCGAAAAGCAAAATCAAAGAACTAGGATTAATCAAAGAAAATACCATCAAAAATCTTCAAGCAAAATTTGATACTAATATTACCTTAGATTCTAATACAGGCGCGATAGTTTTACCTTCTGAAGTGCTTTTTGATACAAATTCTTTTACTCTAAAAGCTCAAGCAAAAGAGAATTTAAAGGCAATTTTAACACAGTATTTTGACAATATCTTAAAAGATGAAAATATCTTAAATAGTATAGAAAATATAGTCATAGAAGGGCATACGGATAGTGCAGGCTCTTATATATATAATCTTGATTTATCACAAAAAAGAGCTTATGCTGTGATGAGTTTTATACACTCATTTTACAAAGATCCAAGATTGCAAAAACTTTTAATGGCAAGTGGTAGATCTTATTCTGATGTGATTATGAAAGATGGTAAAGAAGACAAAGGGGCAAGTCGTAGAATAGAGATTAAGTTTAATATCAATACAAATAATGCTTTAGAAAAGGTTGAAAAATACCTTGATAGCAAGTAGAATTGATGTTTTAAAATACAAAGATTTTGAATTTTTACTCAAAAGAGATGATTTATTAGGTTATATTAATGGAAATAAGGCTAGAAAACTAGCCTTTTTTGAAAAAAATAAACATTTATTTAAAAAAGGACAAAGATTTATTTCTTTTGGCTCCTCTCAAAGTAATGCTTTAGTTGCTTTAGCTAAGTTTTGTTACGAAAATGATTTTTTGCTCATTTTTGTTTGTGAAAAAATGAGTTCTTTTTTAAAAGAAAATCCCCATGGAAATTTAGAATTTGCATTAAAACACAATGTGAAGTTGATAGAAAATATAAATTATCCCACAAGAAGACTGCAAGCTTTAGCCTTGAAAAAAGATGATGATATTTTTATAGAAGAGGGTGTGGCTATAAAAGAAGCTGAATTTGGATACCAGCAACTAGCCTTAGAGCTTAGTGAGCAGTTAAGTGAAAAAGTAAGTATTTTTTTACCTTCAGGTACAGGAACTTCTGCGGCTTTTTTGGCTAAACATAGTAAATTTAAAGTTTTTACATGTGCTTGTGTGGGCGATAGTGCATATTTAAAAGAGCAAATTTTAAGCTTAGAGCCAAATTATAATTTTAATAATTTAACCATACTAAATCCACCTAAAAAATATCATTTTGCTAAGCTTTATTTGGAATTTTATGATCTTTATAAGGATTTAAAAAAAGAATGTGGAGTGGAATTTGATTTGCTTTATGATATGGTGGGTTTTAAAACTTTATTAGCTCATAGAGAGCAATTTGGTGGAAAAATCTTATATATCCATCAAGGAGGCCTTGAAGGAAATATAAGCATGTTAAAGCGTTATGAGTATAAATTAAAAAATTCCAAAATAAAAAATCACTAAAATAATCAAAGGTATAATAAATTTAACATAATAATACCATAGTTTAAAAATACTTCCTTTTAGGATATTTTGATTGGAAAGTTCATAAATAGCATCTTTTTTAAGCACCCAACCTACATAAATACAACAAAAAAATGCGGTTAAAACAAAGAATATATTTCCACTAATAAAATCAAAGCTATCAAAAATATTTTTTCCCTTGATGATAGTAATATCTCTTAAAGGACCATAAGTAAGTATGCATGGTAAATTTCCCAAAACAAAAATACTTCCAAGTGTTAGATTGATAGCAGTATTTTTAGCTAGTTTAAATTTTTCCTCTAAAACACTAATGATTACTTGATAAATTGGCAAGCTTGTAGTAAGTGCAGCGATGATTAAAAGTAAAAAGAAAAACACGCAAATTATACTTCCAAAAGGTATATGTGAAAATGCAACAGGTAGGGTTTTAAAAACCAAAGATGGCCCACTATCAGGGGTTAAACCTACGCTAAATAAAGCTGGGAAAATCATAAATCCAGCAAGCACTGCTATGAGGGTGTTTAAAATTCCTGTATAAACAGAAGTTTTGATTAAATTCTCATTTTTCTTAAGGTGAGATGATAAGGTTATCATTACACCAAAACCCAAAGATAAGGCAAAAAATACTTGCCCTAAAACATCTATAAACAATTTGGGAGTGATTTTAGAAAGATCAGGAGTAAGGTAAAATTTCACACCCTCGCTTGCTCCTTCAAGAGTTAAATTGCGTGCAACAACAACCAAAAGGCAGATAAACAAAAATGGCATAAGATATTTTACTGACTTTTCTATGCCATCAATCACACCTTTTTTTAAGATAATCCAATTAATTATCACAAATATAGTAGTAAAAATTCCTATTAATAAAGGATTATTTTCTATAGTAGAGCTATAAAATTCGCTTGTATATTGAGCGTTAATGGGACTTGAAAGATTAAAATCGCCTATGATAATTTTAAAAATATAAGCTAAAACCCATCCGCCTATTACCATATAATAAGCCATGATTCCAAAACTTCCCAAAAGTCCCATATAGCCAACACTTTGCCAAGAATTAGATATTTTAACTCCATCGTTTGTTTTTCCGCCAAAAGCATCGACTGAATTTAGCATTCTGCGTCTTCCTATGACATTTTCGACCAAAATCACAGGAATTCCTATAAAAATCATAGCTATACAAAAGGCCAAAACATAAGCACCGCCTCCATTTTCACCCACTAAATATGGAAAACGCCAAGTGGCTCCAAAACCAATAGTCGCTCCTGCTACTGTAAGGATATAAGTTAGCGTATTACTCCAAGTTTGTCTTTGCATGCTTTTTCCTTGCTAAATTTAAATAAAAAATATTTTAAGATAAAAAATAATACCATTATGCCAAATTTTTATTTATTTTTTTATCAAATTAAAGGAAAATCCATGCAAAAAAAGAAAATTTTGTTTTTAGGTGCAGGATATGCTACTTTATCGGCTATAAAAGCCTTACCTGATGAGTTTTTTGAAAAAGCACAAGTGAGTTTGATTAATAATAATTCTTATCATTATCATACTATTTTACTACACAAAGTAGCTTCCAATGAAGATATTTATAGTTCAAAATATGATCTTTTGCCTTTATTAAATCCAAAAATCAACTTTATCCAAGATGAAGTTTTAAAAATTTCTAAAGACAAAGTTTTTACTAAAAATAATGAATTTGACTTTGATATTTTAGTATGTGGGCTTGGTTTTGCCAAAGAAACTTTTGGTATTAAAGGCATGCAAGAATATGCTTTGAGTATAGATAATTATGAAAATGCTTTAAAAATTAATGAAATAATATATGAGAAAATAAAAAATTATAAAACCACCCAAAATGAAGATGATTTAAAAATCGCAGTTTGTGGCGGGGGCTTAAGCGGGGTTGAATTTGTAGCTTCTTTAGCTAAAGAGCTTAAAATATTTTGTCAAAAAGAGCAAATTTCTTATGAGAAATTAGAACTTTCTATTATTGAAGCTATGGATCAAATTTTACCTATGTTTGATAAAAGTTTGGCTCTAAAAGCAAAGCAAAGACTAGAAGCACTTGGTGTAAAAGTATATGAAAAATCTAAAATTATAGAATGTGAAAAAAATGGTATAAGGCTTGATGGGGGAGAATTTATTAAAGCTAATACTATCATTTGGACTGCAGGAGTTAGAGGTAATAGCGTTATAGAAAATAGCTCAGATTTTCCAAGCACAAGATCGCGTATAGAAGTAGATGCTTTTATGCATCCATTAAATGTTGAAAATTCATCAAAATATTTTTTTATAGGCGATAATAGTTTATTTAAAAACCCTAAAACTAACATTCCATATCCTCCAACAGCTCAGCTTGCATTAAGAGAAGGAGCTTATGTGGCTAAAGCTTTAATGGCTATGATTGATGAGAAAGATTTTAAACAAGAATTTTCTTTTGTGAGTGGAAATACCGTTTGTTCAATAGGAAGAGATTATGCAGTTGGCACGGTTTTACATAAACCAATTAGTGGTCTTTTGGCAATAAAACTTAAAATTTTTATAGAAAAACTATGGCAATATCAGCTTGAAGGATTGAAAGGTTTTTTGAAATAAAATTAATTTTAAATAGAGTCCTTTAAGGAACTCTATTTAAAAATTCATTTGCATCTACATAGCCTATAATGCGTCCTTTTTCTTCACTTTTGTTAAAAAATATCATCACAGGAGGTCCAAAAACTCCAAATTCTTTCATAAGAGCTAAATCTTCTTGGCTATTATGTGTTACATCTGCTTTTAAAAGTGTATAATTAGCAAGTAAATTTTGTACTTTAGCATCTGTAAAAGTATATTCTTCTAAGAGCTTGCAGTTTTCACACCAAGCGGCTGTAAATTCAAGCATAACAGGTTTGGTAGAATTTTGTAATTCTTGCTTAAGTTCTTTTAAATTTTTAATGGTTTTAAAACTTAAACTAGGACTATTTTCTTTTGAGGCAAGGTTAAACTCAAGAGGTTTTAGTAAGCTTTTTGAACCCATTGAACCACCTAAAATTAGGCTTAAACTGTAAGTTAAAACTAAAATCATACTCGCTTTTTTAAATTTGTCAAAATTAGTTTTAGCTTCATCAAATAAACCCATAAAACTAGCAAAAAATACCCCTATAATTCCATAAAGCATCAAAATGATATTTGCACTAAGTATTCTTTCTAGCATCCAAACTGCCATAATGAGCATGATAAAACCAAAGAAAATCTTTATCTTAAGCATCCAAGCTCCGCTTTTTAAAAAACTTCCTCCAAGACCTATTAAGAGTAAAGGCATGCCCATACCAAAACTCATCACAAATAAAGAAAGTCCTCCTAAAAATACATCACCACTATTAGTAATATAAAGCAAAGCTCCTGCTAAAGGTGCAGCCACGCAAGGACCTACAATAAGAGCTGATAAAAAGCCCATGATAGCTATACCAAAAACTCCATTTTTACCTTCTATTTTTTTATTGATAAAATTTTGAAATTTAAGCGGTAATTGTAATTCATAAAGTCCAAACATAGAAAGTGAGAGCAATACAAAAATACCTGCAAAAGTAATGATAATCCAAGGTTGTTGCAATAAACCTTGTACATTAGCCCCTGCAAGGCCTACTAAAGCACCTGCTATAGCATAAGCTAAAGACATAAAAAAGACATAGATAAAAGATAAATAAAAGCTATGTTTTTTAGATGGTTTGTCTTTGAGCTTCATTGCAATTAATGAAGAAAGAATAGGTATCATTGGTAAAATGCAAGGAGTAAATGCTAGTAATAAGCCATAACCAAAAAAAGTTAAAAGTGTGATAAATATATTTTGTGTGCTTAAATCATTAGCAATTTGCTCATCTTCGTTTTGCTTTTTAAATTGATCTTTAGTGGATTTTATAGTATAAATTCCATTTTGTTTATTAAGTTCATAATTTACATATACAGGACGATAGCATAAACCTTCTTCTGAACAACCTTGATAAGCTAGGGAAAGTTTTGCTTTGTTATTTTTAATAAAATCATCTAATAATAATTGAGGTATGAAAAGTTCAAGTTGGCTAAAAATTACTTCTTTGTTTTCTCTAGTTTGAGTTTGTGGGAAATTTAATAAAGAAGTAATATCATTAGAGTCTAATTCTACTTTGATTTGATCTTTATAAAGATAAATTCTATCTGCAAGATTGATTTTTAAAAAAATTCCTTGATTATTGCTGTGAGTATTGAGTTTAAAGGCTTCATTAAGTGATAATACTCCATTGTTAGCAAAAGCTAAATTTAAAAAAATAAAAAATACCGCTAAAAAACGCATTTTTCTCCTTGAAATTGAAAATTAAATTTGTTTTATTTTACTTATTTGTGGTAAATTTAAGTTAATAATTATCCTAAATTAAGGAGTTTGTTGTGGATAAGGATAAATTTACTCTTATTAAAGTGAAAAAATCAACACTTGAGTATGAAAGCGAGCTTAGAAGATTACAAATTGAGCTTTTAAAATTTCAAAATCATGTCAAAGATAAAGGATTAAAAGTTTTGATTTTAATTGAAGGGCGTGATGCAGCAGGAAAAGGTGGTGCTATTAAAAGATTAATTGAACATTTAAATCCTAGAGGTTGTCGTGTGGTAGCACTTGAAAAACCAAGTGATGTGGAAAGAACTCAGTGGTATTTTCAGCGTTATGTGACACATTTGCCTGCAGCAGGAGAGATAGTGATTTTTGATAGATCTTGGTATAATAGAGCAGGGGTGGAACCTGTGATGGGCTTTTGTACTCCAAATGAGCATAAAAAATTCTTGCGTGAGGTGTCTTCTTTTGAAGAAATGCTACTTGATAGTGGAATTTTATTTTTTAAATTTTATTTTTCAGTTTCCAAACAAGAGCAAAAAAGGCGTTTTGAGCAAAGGAGAACAGATCCGCTAAAACAATACAAACTTTCTGTTGTTGATGAAAAATCACAAGAATTATGGGATAAATACACTCTAGCCAAATATTCTATGCTTTTAGCTTCTAATACACCAAAATGTCCTTGGGTGATCATTAATTCAGATAGTAAAAAGAAAGCAAGGATAAATTTGTTTAAATATCTACTTAATTCTTTAGAGTATCCAAATAAAATTAAAAATAAGTATTTTAAATATGATAAAAAATTAGTCCGTAGCGGTGAGGAAGAAATTCGTAAGATGGAACTTAGTTTAAATGATGAAAAACTTAAAAAATTTGATAAAAAATAAAGGCTAGAATTGAATCATCTTTTTATAGTGCGTAATAAATTTAATGAGCATAAAAAAATCAGTCCAAAGGTGTTTGCAGTTAATGCCTTTTTGCTGGCATTTTTATTGTTTTTATTTTTTTATTTATCTTTTTTAAGTGCTAGTTATAATTTTGATTTTATGGCAATTTATGAGTATAAAAACAAAATGATACAAGGTTTTTTTACGAGTTTTTTTATTAGTGTTTTGTCTTTGATTGTAGGTGTGATTTTTGCTTTGATTTTGTGTTATATGAGTCTTTGTAAAATCGTACTTTTTAATATGTTTGCAAGAGTTTTTATAGAGCTTATTAGAGGCACACCTTTGCTAGTGCAAATTTTATTGATTTATTATATTTTTGCAGATAATTTGGGGCTTGATAATCGTTATGTTTGTGGAATTTTGATTTTAGCTTTATTTGCTAGTGCTTATATTTGTGAAATATTTAGAGCAGGGATTTTAAGTGTTGATAAAATGCAATATGAAAGTGCTAAGGCTTTGGGTTTGAGTGAGTTTGAAATTTATAAAAGTGTGATTTTTCCTCAAGCTTTAAAAAATATCTTAGCACCACTAAGTGGACAACTTAGTAATTTGATCAAAGATAGCTCTCTTTTAAGCGTTATAGCTATTTCAGAATTAACTCAAAATGCTCAAGAAATTAATGCTTTTACCTTTTCTACTTTAGAAATTTATATTCCCTTAGCGCTTTGTTATTTGGTTTTAACTTTACCTATTTCTATGTTTTCAAGAAAGCTTGAAAAGAGTTTTTCTTAAAAGAAAAACTCAAGCTTTTGTTCTTTGAAAACTTCTTGCATATCTTTGAGATATTTTTGACTTAGCTTATCAAAAAGACCATTTTCTTTAGATTTTAAAATAAACTCATTGAGCTCTTCTTTTAATTTGGTATTGTTTTTATTTAAAGCTATAGCCCATTGCTCAGGTGTTTTTTCAAAAGGGGTAAAAATAGCTTTTGTTTGCTCAGGATGTTTTTTCCATGCTTTATAAATACTCATTTGATCATAAATAAAAGCATCAGCTTTTGCTTGAATGACTTCTAAAATAGCTGCATTTTCTTTATCGAATACTAATATTTTTGCATTTTTAAGATTTTTTTGAGCATATAAATGCGCACTTGAACCTCTTTTTAAAGCAAGGATTTTTCCTTTTTGATTTAAATCTTCTATGGAATTAATATTTGATTTTTTAGCGCTTAATATCGCTAAATTTGCCTTAGCATAAGGCAAGGTAAAATCTATTACTTTTTTTCTTTGCTCGCTTATACTCATAGAAGACATGATGAGATCTATTTTTTGAGTCCTTAAAGCAGGTATAAGTCCATCCCAAGCTATGTTTTGAATTTTTAAATCATAGTTTTTTTCCTTAGCAAAGGCTTGTAAAAACTCTACACTAATACCACTTGGATTGCCTTTAGTATCACTCATTTCAAAAGGAGGGTAGGCTAACTCCATGCCTACGATTAATTCTTTTGCATGGAGTGTAAAAAACAAGCTTAGTAAAAAAAGTATTTTTTTCATTTTTTAACTCCAAATTTAGCCAAAGCCCTCTCGTAATCTTCTTTTGTATCTATACCTATGCTTTGACTTTGTATTTTTAACATTTTGATTTTTTTGCCATTTTCTAAGGCTCTTAATTGTTCTAATTTTTCACATTCTTCCAAAGCTGAGTTTTTCAAAGTACAAAATTCTTGTAAATTTTTAACCCTATATGCATAAATTCCAAGGTGGGCTTTAAAATTTTGTTTATAATTTGCCCTTTCATAAGGAATTTTAGATCTTGAAAAATATAAAGCATAATCATTACTATCAGTAACTACTTTAACCAAATTTGGATCATCACAAGCTTTTGCATCTACTTCTTTGTAGCAACTACTCATAAAACAAAGCTCATCTTCAAAAGCTTTTTGGCTAAATTCTTTAAAATCTTTAATATTTTGTGTTTCTATAAAAGGTTCATCAGCTTGGACATTAATGATTAACTCATTTTCATTTAGTTTTAAAATTTGACAAGCTTCGTTGATCCTATCAGTGCCACTTTCATGATTTTTGCTTGTTAAAACTGCTTTTATATTGTGTTTTTGTGCTATTTTTAAAACCTCTTCATCATCAAGTGCCACACACACTTCATCAACTTCTTGCATTTTTTTAGCTGTATAAATAAACATAGGTAAATTATCAATTTCACATAAAATTTTATTTTCAAAACGACTTGATTTTAATCTTGCTGGTATGATTATCATTGTTTTATCCATTCTATAATAGTTTGTTTTAGATTTTTGAGTTTGCAAACTTGATTTTGCTTTTGTGTGCTTATAAATAAGCTTGCGATATTTGGATGAATTTCTTGCTTAAATTCTTTTGCAAGTTCTTGCATGCAAACTTGTTCATCTTGGCATTCTTTGTTATAAATTGCTTGATACATGCTTGGGGTAAATTTACTCCATTGTGCTGTGGAAGTAATAAGCGTAGTGGTGTTAGAATCAAGCATTTTAAAGCAAGTGCAAGTGTGAGGGTCTAAAAGTCCTAAGTGGCTGTATTGTTTGATATATTGCATACACTCATCATCATTGCAAAAATCAGCTTCAAAGTCTTCTTGTAAAAGCTCTAGCTCTTTTTGGCTAAGCTCATAATATTTTTCATTCTTTAAAGCTTGCATTAACTCTTTGGTGCGTTCATCTTTGAATTTATCAAAAAGCAATCTTTCTATATTTGATGATATGAGTATATCCATAGCAGGGGAAATAGTCTTTTGTAAGTTTTTATTTCTTAAATCATATTTACCTGTATTAAAAAACTCACTTAAGATATTGTTTGAATTGGAAGCAATTTTAATTTTACCTATATTTGCTCCCATTTTTTTAGCATAATAAGCTCCCAAAGCATCGCCAAAATTTCCACTTGGAATGATGATGTCTATTGTTTTATCAATTTTTAAGCTAGCATAATAATGATAGATGATTTGAAAAAGTATTCTTCCAAAATTAACTGAATTTGCAGCACTTAGACTTAACTTTTCTTCTTTTAAGGTGTTTTTAAAATCTTCATCATTTAAAAGTGTTTTTAGGGCATTTTGTGCATCATCAAAATTACCTTCAATGGCTATGGATTTTAAATTGCTTGCATTTGAGTGTGTCATTTGTAAAGCTTGAGTTTTGCTTGTGCCTTCATTTGGGTAAATGCAAACTACTTTTATGCCTTTTTTATTTTCAAAGCTTTTTAGCGTAGCAGGTCCTGTATCGCCACTTGTAGCACACATGATTAAAAAATCATCATCTTTTTTTAAGCATTCCAAAAGCACGCCAAAAGGCTGCAATGCCATGTCTTTAAAAGCTCTTGTTGGCCCATGAAATAATTCATTAATATAAAGCTTATCATTAATTTTTCTTAAATTAATAGGGCAGGTTTTATCATCAAAACTCTCATAAGTTTTCAAAGCTTTTTCAAAAACTTCAGGCTCTAAATCAAAATCAAAAGCTGCGATGATTTTTAAGGCTAATTCTTTGTAGTTTAAATTTTTTAAAGCTTCATTATCAAGCTTTGGTAGATTAAGTGGTGCATATAAAGCATTATTAGGTGCACTAGGGCTAAGTAAGGCCTTTGAAAAGCTTACTTGGTGATTTTTATCTTGGGTTGAGTGTAGTAACATTTTTTTCCTTATTGTTAAATTTATCAATATAATCTTGCAAAATTTGCTTAAAGCTGTCTTTTAAAATAATATCAAGATGAATTAATTCTGTTTTAAAGCCAAAATCTTTTACCTTGACATAGTCTTTAAAGGTTAGCATTAAGGTATCACAATTGTGTTTTTTTAAAAGTTTTTCTAATTCTTCTTTTTGAAAAGTGTAATGATCAGCAAAAAAATAACAAGCCCTAGCTTTGATAAAATGCTCATATAATCTAAAAGGCTTTGCAATAGAGCTTATTAAAATAGCTTTTTGATTTTCTTTTACATGAGAATAACGCACAAAATCTTCATTTTCTTTAGCTATAAAATCAGCCCTTTTAGCAAAAGATTTTGGCAAACGATAAGCCCCGCTAGGTAGGGTAAAATCAAAAAAAGGCTCATCTTTGCTTTGTAATAAAATACTAAGTTTTTTAATATGAAATTTAGAAAAAGCATCGTCTAAAAGTATGATCTTTGCTCCAAGTTCGATAGCTTTTTGTATGCCTTTAACTCTATCTTCACTTACTATCACTCCATTAATGTGCTTTGTAAGTGCATACTCCATAGCTTCATCGCCACTTTCTTTAATGCTGCATAAAATTTTATCTTTGTGTTTAACGATGATTAAGCCTTCACTTTGTCTTTTATAGCCTCTTAAGATGATAAAACAATTTTCAAACTCAGCAGCTATGGCTTTACAAATGGGAGTTTTTCCATTGCCTCCTAGGGTTAGATTACCTATGCTTATAATGGGTAAATTAAAATCAAGTTCTTTTTTAAATTTAGTATTTAAAATAGCTATAATCATATATAAAAAGCTAAAAGGTAAAAGCAAAAAGGCTAGAATTTTTTGCAAAAAATTAGGTTTAAAAAAATACCGATCAAGCCAAGTCATATGTATTCTTTAATGTTGTTGGAAGTTTTCTTTTAAAGGCATTGTTTTGCATACGCTCTAAGATTAAATTTTTTAAATTTTCATCAAAATTTTCTAAGCTTTGATTGTTTTCTAAAGCTTTTAAAACTTCATCTAAAACTTCATATTTATAGCCAAGATCTTTTTCATCACTTTGATTTGGCCAAAGATCAGCACTAGGAGCTTTTTGTATGAAATTTTCATGTACACCTATAAATTTAGCAAGCTCAAAAACTTCACTTTTATAAAGTGTAGCTAAAGGATTAAAAGCGCAAGCTAAATCTCCATAAATAGTTCCATAACCAAGCATAAGTTCACTTTTATTAGAAGTGCCTACCACTAAAGCATTATGCAAGGCTGAATAATCATAAAGCAAGCTCATACGCACTCTTGCAGCTAAATTCCCAAAGCGTAAATGGCTTAAATCTTGACAAATTTTTTCATAAGCACAAAGTACTTCATCAATATAAATGATCTTGTGATGAATTTGCAAATGATCACATAGCATTAACGCATCATCTAAATTTTCTTTTTTAGAATATTTTGTAGGCATTAAAAGCACAAAAAGTTTTTCACCTACTGCTTTTTTGCAAAGATGAGCTACTAAAGCCGAATCTATCCCACCGCTTAAACCTAAGATGAGATTTTTATCTCTTGCTTGTTCTTTTATAAAATTGATCAATAATTCTTGTAATTTTGTATAATTCATAAAAAATCTTTAAATATTAATTTTTTAAAATTATATTTGATTTAGTTAAAAGGAAGTTTATATGCGTATTTTGAAACAACCATGTGGAATGTATGAAACAAATTGTTATATTATAGATCATAATAACAAGCAAATTATCATCGATCCAGGAGAAAATGCTTATAAGTTTATCAAAGAAAATACAAGCAAACCTTTAGCTATTTTAAATACCCATGGTCATTATGATCATGTTTATGATAATGCTAAAGTTAGAATGGCTTATGAAATTCCAATTTTTATCCATAAAGATGATGCTTTTATGCTAAAAGATCCTTTTAATTATGGTTTTGAGCATTCAAGTGCTGATGTATTGATAGAAAATGAAAATGAATTTAGTATAGATGAGTTTAAGTTTAAATTTCATCATTTCCCAGGGCATACTCCAGGGTGTTGTATGATAGAACTTGTGGGCGAAGATGTGCTTTTTAGTGGGGATTTTTTATTTTATCGTAGTATTGGTAGGTGGGATTTTCCTTACTCAGATGCAACTAAGATGAAAGAGAGTTTGCTTAAAGTTTTAGCTTATGAAAAAAATTTTAAGCTTTTTCCAGGGCATGGAGAAGAAAGTTCTTTAAGAGAAGAGCAAAGTGCAATTCCTGCTTGGTTAAGGTATTTTCATTAATGGATAAGGTTTTATATTTTTTAAGTTTTTTACTGATTTTAAGTGCGATTTTGAGTTTTTTAAAACCCAAAGAAACAAAAAAGAAATTTTTTCACAAATGTCCATGTTTTAGAGCAGTAGAAAATGGTTTAATGAGTAGAATTTGCATTTATGTAGGAAGTTTTGGTTTTATGTATTCTGTGCTTTATATTGGTTTTGGAGTGTATGATAAAAAGCTTTTTATGATTTTGCTTTTATCTTTTGCGATATGGTATTTTGCTTGGGTTTTAAAAAAAGAATAGCTAGAATTAGCTATTCTTAAAAATTATTTTGTATTAATATATAAAGGTTCAAAAGGACCATAACGATGTTGCTCTATACTAAATTTATCATGTTTAGCATAAGGTTTTACATCCATATCTGCAGGTTTTACATCACGATCTGGAAAGTCTTTATTTCTATTCTTTTTAATAGGTCTTGGTTGAGAATTAATATAAGCTGCCACATCATAAGCTTGTTCTAGAGTTAAGGTTGCATCATCTTTTGGCATATTTGCTTTGATATAACTTGCAGCTTTGATAAGTCTATACATGCCAGCACCTGTGTTGTAACTATCATTTCCCCATAAAGCAGGATATATGTAATAACTCATACTAGGATCATTACTTTTTACCCCCTCTCCATTTTCTCCATGGCAGGCTACGCACTTATTTTGATAAATTTCTTTACCTTTTTTAGGATCTGCTGCTCTTTTTAAAAAGGATATTTTAGGTAATCCTTGTCCTTGTGTTTTTGCTCCTACTTCTATACCTTGAGAAATATAATGCATATAAGCAAGTATGGCTTTCATTTGAGGAGAGTTGTTTGGAAGCCTTTTGCCATTCATGGATCTTTCCATACAGCCATTAATCCTATCTTCTAGAGTGATTATTTTATCCGCTCTTGCATTATATTGTGGAAAGCGTGCATAAATTCCTACAAAACCTGATTGATTTTTTATAGTTCCAGCATTAGCATGACAGCTTGAGCAAGAAAGATTATTACCTGTATAACGATTTTTAGGATTTTTTGCTTGAGGTCCTATATAGCTTGTGGTGTAATTTAAAATTTTATTACCCAAAATGACTGCTTGAGTATAAGGTGAATTTGGAAGCTTATCTTCAATGATAATACCATTTTCTATAGTATTTGGGACTTTCCATTGTGCACTTTGTAAATGGATACCTGTTTGCTTTTTTGCTTGAAGTTTTGCTTGATCAATGGCAAAAGCAGAACTCATTAAAAAAGATAAAGATAAGACAGAATATACAATTTTTTTCATTTTACCTCCTTGAACTTGTCTTATTTTCATCCTATAACTTGAAATTTAAAAAAATATTAAATGTTTTTAATGTAAAAGTATCTTTAAATACTACTATGCCGTTTTTAAAGATAAAAATGATATTATTAATATTTTTTAGAATATGTAATTAATGTTACCTTTTTATACATTTTATCCAAAGGAAATTATCAATGAGACAAAGCATAGCAGAATGGGAAAAACAGGAACTACTTTTACTTTCATTACCCCATAAAAATAGCGATTGGAGTCCTTATTTAGAGGAAATTATGCAAAGCTATGAGGAATTTATTAAAGCTGTGGCAAATTTTCAAAAAGTTTTACTTATTACTCCAAGTGAAAAAGATTTTCAAAGATTTAAACATATAAAAAATGTAGATTTTTTTAAGTGTGATACTAATGATACTTGGATTAGAGATTTTGGTGCAATTGATGCGCGTGAAGATGATAAAATTATAGGGCTTGATTTTACTTTTAATGCTTGGGGTGATAAATTTCAAAGCACTTTAGATAATGCGGTAAATTCAAAACTTTTTGCACAAAAATTATCTGGAAAATTAGAAAAAATTGATCTTATTTTAGAAGGTGGGAGTATTGATTTTAACGGGCAAGGAGTAATGCTTACAACGAGTGCTTGTTTGTTAAATGAAAATAGAAATTCACATTTAAATAAAGAGCAAATTGAAGCTAAGTTAAAAGAAATTTTTGGCTTAAAACAAATTATATGGTTAAATCATGGTTATATAAAAGGCGATGATACTGATCATCATATAGATACTCTAGCAAGATTTATAAATGAAAAAACTATTGCTTATTGTGTGTGTAAAGATGAAAATGATGAGCATTATAAACCTTTAAAGGCTATGGAAGAGGAACTTAAAAAAACAGGATTTGATTTATTAGAGCTTCCTTTACCTAAGCCTTTGTATTTTGAAGGTAAAAGACTTGGTGCTACTTATGCAAATTTTGTTTTTGTTAATGGTGGTTTGATAGTGCCAACTTATAATGATGAAAATGATGCTTTGGTATTAGAAAATTTACAAAAAGCATGCAAAGATAGAAAAATAGTAGGGGTTGATGCAAGGGTGTTTTTAAGACAAAATGGTTCTTTGCATTGCTCTTGTCAAAACCGCTATGAAGGTCAAAGATGAATTTGCAAAAAAGTGCGACTATCATTGCAAGTGTATGTGCTATTTTTTTAGCTATTATAAAATTTGCAGTAGGATTAGCTTCGGGTTCTGTTGCAGTACTTTCTAGTGCGATTGATTCTTTGCTTGATTGTGTGATTTCGGGTTTAAATTTTTTAGCTTTGAAAAAAAGCTCTCAAGGCTCTAGCAAGGAATATAATTTTGGCCTTAGTAAAATTGAAGCTTTAATGGGGCTTTTTGAAGGTCTTGTTATTAGTGGGATTGGGGTTTATATTTTTTATGAGAGTGTTTTGAAAATTCACAATCAAGAAAGTGTAGAAAAACTTGATCTTGGAATTTTTGTCATGGCTTTTGCTATGGCTGTGACTTTGTGTTTGGTGGTTTTTTTAAATTATGTTGCTAAAAAAACAAAAAGCTTGATTATAAAAGCTGATAGCTTACACTATAAAATAGATTTCTTGACTAATGCTTTAACGCTTTTAGCACTTGTGATTATAGCTTTTACAAATTATCATTTTATTGATGGATTATTTGGCATAGCTATAAGTTTATATACGATTTTTTCAGCTTTTAAAATCATTAAGGAAAGTTCCAAAATTTTATTAGATGTAGCTATTGATAAAGAACAAGTTGAAGTGATTAAACAAATCATAAGTGCAAATAAAGAAGTCAAAAGTTTTCATCATTTAAAAACTAGAAAAAGTCCTGATATGCTTTATGTTAGTGTGCATTTAGTTTTTGAACCTACAATATCACTTTTAAAAGCTCATGAGATTGGTGATGAGATTGAAGATAGCATAAGAGAACATTTTAAAGATGATTTTTGGAATATCCATATACATTTAGATCCTTATGATGATTCAGAAGAAGAAAGGAGTAAAAATGAAATTAGCACTCATTCAGCAAGAATTTAAACAAAATAAAGAAAAAACTATAGAAAAAACATGCGAACTTATTAAACAAGCAGCAAAAGAAAAGGCTGAGCTTGTGTGTTTGCAAGAGCTTCATCAAACGCAGTATTTTTGTCAAAGTGAAAATACAAACTTTTTTGATTTGGCAAATGACTATGAAGAGGATGTTAAATTTTGGTCTAATGTAGCTAGGGAAAATAAAGTTGTTTTGGTAACTTCTTTATTTGAAAAAAGAAGTGCAGGGCTTTATCATAATACTAGTGTGGTATTTGAAAAAGATGGCTCCATAGCAGGCAAATATCGCAAAATGCATATTCCTGATGATCCTTGTTTTTATGAAAAATTTTATTTTACTCCAGGTGATTTGGGTTTTGAGCCTATACAAACAAGTGTTGGAAAGCTTGGGGTTTTAATATGCTGGGATCAATGGTATCCTGAAGCTGCTAGGTTAATGGCTTTAAAGGGAGCTCAAATTTTAATTTATCCTACCGCTATAGGTTGGTTTGATAAGGATGAAAAAGAAGAAAAACAAAGACAGCTTGAAGCTTGGATAGGTGTGCAAAGAGGTCATGCTATAGCTAATGGCTTACCTGTAGTAGCTATTAATAGAGTGGGTTTTGAAAAAGATGAAAGCGGTGTGGAAGATGGCATAAGATTTTGGGGGAATTCTTTTGTTTTTGGGGCTCAAGGTGAAGAGCTTTTTAGGGCTGATGATAAACAAGAGCTTTGTAAAATCGTTGAAATTGATATGCAAAGATGTGAAAATGTGCGTAGATGGTGGCCATTTCTACGCGATAGACGCATAGAATATTTTCATGAATTAAATAAAAGATTTATTGACTAAAAGGAGGAAAAATGAAAAAAGTTTTAGTGCCTTTGGCAAAAGGTTTTGAAGAGGCTGAATTTATAGGTATAGCTGATGTTTTAAAAAGAGCAGGGGAGGCTAGTGGAAATTTAGAAGTTATTATTGCTTCACTAGATGATGAGCTTTTAGTGCAAGGAGCTAATGGAATTAGCATAAGGGCTGATGTGAGTTTGGCTAGTGTTGATCAAGAAAATTTAGATGCAATCGCTTTGGCAGGTGGATTTGAAGGTATGATGAATTTAAAAAACAATTCACTTATCATAAAAATCATACAAGATTTACATGCTAAGAAAAAAATCGTAGCTGCTATTTGTGCTTCACCTATGGTATTGGCAAAAGCAGGAGTGATTAACGGGGAGTTTTCTTGCTATCCTGGTTGTGAAGTGGGTATTGAAGGTATAAGAATAAATAAAGCAGTTGTGGTAAATGAAAATGTCATCACAGCAGCTGGGCCTGCTACGGCTATTTTATTTGGTTTAGAGCTTGCTAAACATTTATGCTCAGAAGAAATTTATCAAAAACTTTATGAAGGTATGCTTGTTCCTTTAACAAAATAAACCCTCGCTAATGAGGGTTTAGCTTACATTTGTTTCATAAGCTTGGTAATTTCACCCTCATGAGGAAATCTATCTACTTCACAATTAAACAAGTCTTTTTTAGAGTAAATGATTTTACCATCTACTTCTACTATAAAATGACCACCACCTTTTTCTATGGTAGAAATTTGCGCATCTTTGAATTCATTTTGTATTTCTTCTGCAACCCTTGCAGCTTGTGGTTTGTAATTTCAAAGATTACAATAATAAATTTTTACTTCCATTTTTTACTCCTTTTTTGAAAGTAAGCTATTATACATTTTTTATGCTTGTAAGTTTTAAATTTAAGGTTTTTTTTTATAATAATAAAAAAATACAAGGAAAAATATGAGCCAATTTACACATTTGCATTTACATACAGAATATTCTTTACTTGATGGAGCAAATAAACTCAAAGAGCTAGCTAAAACGCTAAAAGCACAAGGTGCAACAAGTGTTGCTATGACTGATCATGGAAATATGTTTGGTGCTATTGATTTTTATAAAACAATGAGAGCTGAAGGAATTAAGCCTATTATAGGGCTTGAAGCATATTTACATAATCACGATGATTTAAGTGATAAAAGCTCAAGACAGCGTTTTCATCTTTGTTTATTTGCTAAAAATGAAATTGGTTATAAAAATTTGATGTATTTGAGCTCGCAAAGTTATATACATGGCTTGTATTATTACCCAAGGATTAATAAAAAGCTTTTAGAGGCTCATAGTGATGGTTTGATTTGCTCTTCTGCGTGTTTGCAAGGTGAGATTAATTGGCATTTAAATACCAAGAATGAAAGAAATATAAAATTTGGCGCAAAGGGTTATGAGGGTGCAAAAGAAGCAGCTTTATGGTATAAAAATGTTTTTGGAGATGATTTTTACCTTGAAATTATGCGTCATGGTATTGATGATCAAAAATTTATTGATGATTCTATTATCAAACTTGCTAAAGAGCTTGATATAAAAATTATTGCAACTAATGATACGCATTACACTTTTAAAGAAAGAGCGGCTGCTCATGAAGTATTTATGTGTATTGCTATGGGGGTTAAGCTTGATGATCCAGGGCGTTTAAGACATGAGGTGCATGAGTTTTATGTAAAAACACCAGAGCAAATGAGCGAACTTTTTGCTGATATTCCTGAAGCCATTGAAAATACTCAAGAAATAGCTAATAAATGCAATTTAGAATTAAAACTAGGCGATCCAACCCCACCAAATTTTAAATTTACCCGTGAATATGCAAAAAAATATAGTTTAAATCTAGCACAAGAAGATCAAGAATTTAGCTTTGATAATGATGATATAGTTTTTGAGTATCTTTGCAAAAAAGGCTTAGAAGAAAGACTTCAATTTATCGATGAGAGTAAGCACCAAGAGTATAAAGATAGGCTTGATTTAGAAATTAGTATTATTAAAAATATGAAATTTTCAGGTTATATGTTAATCGTTCATGATTTTATCGCCGCAGCTAAGGAAAAAGATATACCAGTTGGCCCAGGGCGTGGGAGTGCAGCGGGGAGTTTAGTTTCGTATTGTTTGAAAATTACAGATTTAGATCCTATACCTTATAATCTTCTTTTTGAGAGATTTTTAAATCCTGAGCGTGTATCAATGCCTGATATTGATGTGGATTTTTGTCAAGATAGAAGAGGGGAAGTGATTGATTATGTGATCGATAAATATGGAGCTGAAAAGGTTGCACAAGTCATTACCTTTGGTAAGCTTTTAGCAAAGGGAGTAATCCGTGATGTAGCTAGGGTTTGTGATATGAGCATACCTGATGCGGATGCTTTGGCAAAATTAGTTCCTGAAGAACTAAAAATCACTTTAGAAAAAGCTTATGAGCAAGAACCAAAAATCGCTGAATTTGTAAATTCTCATCCAAAAGGACGTCAGGTTTGGGACTTTGCTAAAGCACTAGAGGGTTTAAATAGAAATGCAGGTATGCACGCAGCCGGAGTTGTGATATCTAATGAAGCTTTGTGGAATAAAGCTCCTCTTTTTAGGCAAAGCAAAAATGATGAGCGTCATTTAGTTACGCAGTATTCTAAAGAATATCTTGAAGATGTGGATTTAATCAAATTTGACTTTTTGGGTTTAAAAACTCTTACAGTGATTGATAATGCGATTAAGCTAGTGAAAAAGCGTTATGGTAAAGATGTAATTTGGGAAAAGATTGATATGAATGATCCTAAGGTTTATAAAACCATACAAAGTGGAAATACCTTGGGCATTTTCCAAATAGAATCAGGCGGTATGCAAAGTTTGAATGCTAGGTTAAAGCCTGAAAGATTTGAAGATTTAATCGCGGTTTTAGCTTTATATAGACCAGGCCCACTTGATAGTGGGATGGTGGATGATTTTATCGATATCAAGCATGGTAGAAAGGCTGCTACTTATGCATTTGAAGATTTAAAACCTATACTTGAAAACACTTATGGGGTTATAGTTTATCAAGAGCAGGTTATGCAAATAGTGCAAAAAATCGGTGGTTTTTCTTTAGGTGGGGCTGATAATGTGCGCCGTGCTATGGGTAAGAAAAAAAGAGAAATTTTGGATAATCTTAAAGCAGAGTATTTAGAAGGAGCTAAAAAACAAGGCTATGATGAGAAAAAGGCTGATGATTTGTTTGAGCTTATTTTGAAATTTGCTGAATATGGTTTTAATAAATCTCACTCAGCTGCTTACGCACTTATAACCTTTCAAACAGCGTATTTAAAGACTTATTATCCAAGTGAGTTTATGGCTGCGCTTTTAACAAGTGAAGAAAGCAATGTAGATAAGGTCGCAAAATACATTGAAGAGATGAAAAGAATGAATATTAAGCTTTTGCCACCAAGTATTAACAAAGCCCAAAGAGAATTTAGTGCAACTAAGCTTGAAGATGGTTCTGAAGCTATTATTTATGGGCTTGGAGCGATTAAGAGTGTGGGAATTCCTGCGATAGAAAATATTATGGCTATTCGCAAGGAAGAGGGCTTTAGTGATTTTGATGATTTTATAAGCTCGATTGACCCAACTAAGATCAATAAAAAAACCATAGAAAATTTAGCCAAATCAGGCGCTTTTGATGAGTTTGGCTATACTAGAAAATGTTTAGTGGATAATCTTGAGCTTATTTCAGAAACAAGTAGAAAAATCGCTGAAGTTAAAAGAAACTCTACTGCTTCGCTTTTTGGAGAAGAGGAAATAGCTGCAGATATCAAAGTAGGGCTTCATGATAGCAAGATAGAATTTGAATTAATGGAAAAACTAGGCTATGAAAAAGAAATCTTAGGAATTTATGTATCAGGCCATCCTTTAGATAAATTTGCAAGTCAAATAGAAGGTATAGAGTATTTTAAAAGTATGGATTTTGAAACACTCAAAGGCGAAGGTGAGCTTTTGGTTGTAGGAAAGATTGAAGATTTTAAATCGATGATGAGTAAAAGCGGTAAAAGATATGCTAAGACTGTGGTTTTAGACTTTTATTCTACTTTTGATATGATTATCTTTGAAGCTCAAGTAGAAAAAGTTGAGGCACTTTTTAAAGAAAATAAAGATGAAGCCTTTGCTTTTTTACTAAGATATAAAAACAACGACAATGACTTAAGTTTTAGTTTAAATGAAATTTACACCCTAGAAGAAGCAAAGGAAAATGAGCTAAAATCTTTTAGTAAGAAAAAAAGCTTTGCAAAAAAAGAAAACAAAGAAGAATTTACCCAAGAGCCTATGAAATTTGAAGAAAATATCATAGAACTTGATATTAACAAGCTTAGTAAAGATATGGTGTATGAAATTTATGATCTAGCTAATACAAGACACAATCCAAAAGATACTAATAACAAAAAGCTTGTACTAAAAGTACTTGATATGGGTAGTTGCTTGCTTTATCATACAAATTTTGTTCTCTCACAAGAAGCTATGGATGTGATAGCTCAAAAATGTAAAGGTTAAATATTAATTTAAGCTATGATAATCATAGCTTAAATTAATAATATGTTTGAAATTTTTTCTATTAAATCTTTCTCTCTTTTTTCAAGAGACTTTACATTCCACTCAGCATAATTATGTATTATATCTTGAGTTATTGTATAGCAAGTTAAAACCTCTTTGTTTGCATAAATTTCTTTTTTTCTAGTAAAATCATAATTTAACGCTTGAACATTTTTTCTCATAGATATTAATGTTAAATTTGCTAACGCATTAGTCCAATCTTCTCTTTCATCTTCTGTAAATATTTTATCCCAGTTATATTCTTTGTATTTTATAGGTAATACATGTTCTATTTGTATATCTGCATTTAAAGGTATAAATTTATGATGATTATTATCTGTGGCAAAATATTCAAGCATTAGTAAGATAGGTTTATCCCATTTTTTACCATAAACATAATGATATTTTAGGTTTTCCATATAATTTTCTTCTGTGTTATTATTTTTTATATTTTCTAATATTTCGCTTCTTATTTCCTGAATATCGGATTTTTCTTTTACTAATTTTAAAATTCTAAAACTTGTTTGTTTTATTGTAGCAACTGTATTTCCAGCAACCCAATTTTTATAATAATAAGATAATAGTAATTTTTTAAGTTCATTAAAATACTCATAATTATTAAATAAAGCTGTTGTTAATATGCTAGTCCAATATATTTCATGTCTTAAATATTTTAATAAATAAATATACTTATCTTCCATTTTTAATAAATCTATATATGATTTTGAAAAATTTTGTATATCATTAATTATTTCTAGTGAATTTTTATTATTTTTTTTAAAATTATCTAATAATTCTTTATCTAGTCTAGTTTTAGGATTTGAAGTTATGGTGTAATATAAATATACATTTAATAAAGAAAATAACTCTAAACCATTATTTTCAACATTATCATTTATGGAATTCCAAGTAGCTTTAAATATTTTTCTATCTTCATCATCTAAATTATACATCAATGATGATTTTAAAATATCAACAGGACTTAGTGGCATACCTCTATCATTTAAAACATTAAATATTTTAATAGCACTATCTTGAGATGGACAAATTATAACTGTTAATACTACTTTTTCATATATCCAAACTATAAAATCATTTATATTTATTTCTTTATATTCATTTAATTTATTTTGTAAAAGATTTTTAAAATAATAAGCATTTATAATATATTTATTATTTTTTAAATCATTTTCCATTTCTCTGATATTTTTAAATTCTTTAAAATTTATACCTTGTAAAACATTTTGCTCAAAACTATTTTGATTATATTCATTTGTTAGAAATCTTAACTTTCTTTTTGTTTCTTCATATCTATCTTGAATAGATTTTAATATAAAATCTTTTGCTTTATCATTTATTTGTTCCCAATATAAAGCTTTGAAAACACAAGATAAAATTATAAAAGTGGTCATTCTTTGTTGCCCATCTATAATATCAAATCTTTGGTCTTTTTCATTATTTACTAAAACTAAAGAACCGCAAAAATAATTTTCGTCTTTATTGTCAATATATGCATTAAATAAATCGTCAATTAAATCCGATAGATTTTCTTTATCCCAAGAATATGGTCTTTGATAGTCTGGTATTTGATAGAATTTTCTATTATCAGCTAATATATCCTCCAAACTACTTATGCTAGCTTTTATTTCCATTTTTACTCCTTTTAAAAAATTTATTTATTATAGTTAAAATTTAATTTTTATTTGCTTAAAATAAAATTCCTGTTATTATTACTACTAATATAAGGATTATATCAAATAAATTATTTTTTATATAAGCGTAAATTCTTTTCATAAAAATCCCATGTTGATTTTTTCATCATCTGATTTGAGTTTTGATTCTTTTTCTAATTTTTCTAAAAACTCATCGGCGTTTTTGATTTTAAAAATTTTATTTTGTCTAAGGATTAGCGCAAAATCGCCCAAACAAATGTTTTGAAGTCTTAAGAGTCTTTTTGCAATTTGCTTTTTATCAAAGCTTAAATTTAATTCTTTAGCAAAAAATTCAAAAGCCTTTAAAAGCTTTTCTTGTTTTAGTGCCTGAAATTCTATCTTTAGATCAAATCTTCTTATGCTAGCTTTATCAAGGTTTTGTAGGTAGTTTGTAGAAGCTATGAAAATACCTTCAAAATTTTCCATTTGCATAAGCATTTCATTGACTAAGCTTTTTTCCCAGCTTTTATTTGCTTCGTCTCTACTATAAATTAACGCATCGATTTCATCAAGTTGTAAGATAGCATTATCATTAGAAGCTTTTTTGAAAATGTTTGCGATATTTTTTTCATTATTGCCCACAAAAGGATCTAAAATATCACTAAGTTTATAAGAATGTAAAGTTTTGTTTAAAACATTAGCTAGTTCTTTGCCAAATTCGCTTTTTCCACTACCTGCTATGCCATAGCTTAAAATTCTCAAACTTGAATTTTTATCGATATTGTTTATTAGTTCCTGTAAATTTAAATCACATTCTATCAAGCTTAAATCGTATTTTTTGTCTTTTTTTGGCATTGAAATGCCCTGAAGTGATCTTGCTTTTAAATTTTCATTGATCAATCTTACAAATACTTCTTGGCTTTTGCTTTTAAAGATCTTAGCATTATTTGCACATTTTAAAATAAGCCCTTGAGAAAGTTCAGGATGAGAAGCTATATTTTCTATAATGGCTTCATCTATTTTTATATTTTTCTTGTTGAATAACTTTTTTACATTTTGAATTTTCTTTTCTTTGGGCATACTTTCAAGCTCTAAAATCACATCAAAACGCCTCAAATACGCTTCATCCATGTCTTTAGAATTTGATAAAAATACACAAATGCCATTTTCTTCATCTAAGATTTTATTGATTTTTAATTTTTCTTTTAAAGAATCATAGCAAAGGCTATCTTCACACTCATCAAAGACTACCATTTGTTTTTTTGGATTGAGTATCTTTTTAAGTGCGTAAAAATTTGAAATTCTACTTGATTTTTTATCATTTTCGCAATCTTTAACGCACAATGCTTCTTTATCAAGCTCTTTAGCTATGAGTGCGCTAAGCTCGTTTTTGCCTACGCCTGCTTTTCCATATATAAAAATATTTCCTTTTTGGCGTTTTTTTAAAAAAGTAATGATAGTATTTAATTCTTCTTGTATATAGTCAAAATCACTCAAATTTAGTCTAGTTTTAGGTAAAAAATACGAAAACTCACCCATAAGTGTAGTTTTGCTAATATCTTGAGTGAAAATGCTTTCAAAATTGTTTACATCTATACCAAAGGCATCACTATCATAATAGCACAAGGCATCTAGCTTAAAAAGCATAGAATCATCACTTAAGGCTTTATTGACATCTTTTGAAGTGTGGTTGAAAATTTTTTCTATGATCTTTTTGCCCAAAGCAGTGCTATAACCTTGGTGTAAAGCAAATCTACCTTTGTTTGCATAGTAAAAAAACGCAAACACATCACATTCTGCTTGAGTAAAATTTAAGTATTTTTTAAGATAACTTAGATTTTTCTTTAAAAAGCTAGGATAGA
Source organism: Campylobacter sp. RM5063 (assembly GCF_024723655.1). Taxonomy (NCBI): domain Bacteria; kingdom Pseudomonadati; phylum Campylobacterota; class Epsilonproteobacteria; order Campylobacterales; family Campylobacteraceae; genus Campylobacter; species Campylobacter sp. RM5063. The sequence continues at coordinate 98,525 of NZ_JANQDA010000003.1, forward strand.
TAAATTTGGAGTATTGTTTGTAGATAAAACTAGTGATTTTACCATCTTTTTCTAGTGTATCTTCAAATTCGCTGTAAAAATCTTTTTTGATTTGTTTGCTGTTTGAGAGCATTTGTGCGTGTAGTGAGATGACTTTTACATTATGTGAGTAATAATCAAAATCCGTAATGTGAGTAAGAGTAGAAGTATTTGTTTGCATTATAAACCTTTAAACTAAGATATATAATGCAATTATAAACAAAATAACTAGACTTTAGTTGTCTAGTTATGAGAATTATTTGGTGTTTTTTCTAATAATGCACTATAAAATTTTTTGATACTCACGCTAAAATAATCTTTAAAGTCACTAGTACTTATCATATCGCTTTTTGCATTATTGCAAATACAGCAGGCTAAAACACAATTTTCTTCATTGTAGCCTTTATCTGGATTTAGCCTTTCAATTTGCAATGAGCTATTAAAAGATGGTTTTTTGGAAGTTATAAGCTTGTTTTTAAATAGATTTGCTAGATCACTTTGCGCTATTTTGCAGTAATAACATTCTTTCTCTTGTTTTTTATACCATGATATAAATTTTCTAGCACTTCCAAATGGTTCTTTATTATCATTTCTTCTTTTTGTAGAGCGATATCTGCTTTTTAAATCTTTTAATGAGCTTTGCATTTTTTTATAAAGTTTATCATATTTCTCATTGTCAAATTCTCCATGCGACTCATTTGACTTAAAAACTATATAGTCTTTAAGTAACTTATGCTTTTTCTTTAATTCACTCTTTGTTTCTTTTTCATTAAGTTCTTTTATTGCTTTATCCCATTCTGATAAAGCGCCTTTTAGATAAAGCTCTTCAAATTTTTCTTCTAATGTTTGATTTTCCATTTTTAATCCTTTAAATAAATTTAATCATTGTAAAATATTAGCACTAATGCAATGCAAAGCACCACCTTTTTTGATAATAGGCTTTAGATATATACCTATGATTTGCTTGTCTTTATAGATATTTTGTAAAAAGCTTAAAACTCTCTCATCCTCATCTATATCATAAGTTGGCACAAAAATCACCTTATCAAGCTCTAAAAAATTTAAATACGCACCCCATTTGTATTTTTGCATAAATTCTTTAGAATAGCTCATTTTTGTAACCTTAAAATCTTTTAAAGCGGTGTGTAATTTCTCAAAAAATTGCACATTTTCTAAAGAAAAATCATTGATTAATACATGATCTTTGCTTATAAATCTTACCATACTATCGATATGTGCGTATCTATCATAAGCTAGTCTTGGTAAAAAGACTATGTGTTTTAAATTTAGACTTTGTTTTAAAGTATGGATAATATTTTCCTTGCTAAGTGTTGGATTTTGGCTAAAAATTTTCTCACACATAAAGGCAACATCATGTTTTCTTATGAAATTACCTCCATCAAGGATTAAATTTAAGTGATTTTTTAGAGGTTTTATAGTGGTTTTTAAATGTGGATAATTTCTAAGATAATCAGGATCATAAATATAGCTTGTTGCCGTATTTTCATACACTAAAGGCATGAAATCTCTTAACCATATATCATTACTTGGTATTTCTTTAAAAGCGATGTTAAATTTAGCAAAATTTTGCACAAGATTTTGATAAATTCTTTTATGTTTTGATGATAAAAGTGTAGAAATAGCTATCATTCATCGCTCTTTTGCATGCTTAAAACTAACAACTCATCATCATAAATAATGTCATATTGTAAGATATCTCCCCAAAGCTTTAATTTACCTTGTGAATTTTCATAATGCTTTATAGCTAGTTCTTTGAGCTTTTGCATGACTTGTGTTTTATCAAGATAGAGCATATCATTGCTAATAGGAAATTTAAGCACACGCAAATGAGATAAAAACATCAAAGCATGCAAAGGCTCGCTTTTGCGTTTAAAATTTGTTTTTATGATGGCTTTTGCTTCTTGTAATTTTATGTGTTTATCTTTTAATAAAATACTTTGTTCTAAAATTGAATTTAAAATTTCTTTATCTAAGATAAAATCAAATTTTTGTATAAATTCTAAAGAGGAATTTACCATATCATAATGTCCTTTTAAAAGCCATTCTTGTATGCTTTCGCATTCTAAAAACAAAGTTTTTGTTTTGGTAAATTTTTCTACATTGTTATAACCAAATTTCTTTGCAAGCAAAGTCTCATCGGTGTGAGTTAGGATGTGTTTCATGGTTTGAAGCATTTTTATCCTTTTTAAATGATTTGAAAAATCATAGCTAAAAAAAGCAGACAATGGTAGTCTATATTTTTGTAGTATAATTGTGAAAAATATTTAAAGGCATTGTGAATGAAAAATTTTATTGAAGAATTATTAAAGGTTAATGATAAATTTGAAGAAAATACCAAAAAAGGCATGAGTGATATAAATATTTTCGAAGCTTTGGGAGTTGAGTATAAAGAAAACTATCATTCTAAATTTATAGCTTATTTGATCGATCCGCATGGTGATCATTATCAAGAGCTTTTTGCAAATGAGTTTTTAAAAAAGCTTGGAAGATACACAAAAGCTAAGAAATTTAAAAATCTTACAGCCCATGACATAGAAAGCGTAGAAACAGAAGCTTGTGCTAAAGATAATAGAAGAATCGATATACTCATAAGTTTAAAAGATAAAAGATATATCATCATAGAAAATAAACTTTATGCAAAAGATCAACCAGATCAACTCAAAGATTACATAAAACACATAAGAGAAAAAGTTAAAAACATAGATGATTTTCATGAAAATATACTTACTATTTATTTGCATAAAAATGAAGATACCGAGCCTAGCAAATATAGCTTAGGCGCAAGAAATGGATTTAAAATAAATAATGGTCTTATATATGATAGCTATGATAAAAAAATGAGTTTTTATCTAAAAATGGATTATAAATGGATAAAAGAGTGGATTAATGCTTGTATAGGTGTGTGTGAGAATAAAGTTAAAAACAATGAAATTGATAAAAAATTTAAAAATGATATGCAAAATGTAATTTTTACTTTAAATCAGTATAAAACTCTTTTAACTTGGTATGTAGCTATAGATGATTATGTGGCTAAAGATTATGTCATGGAATTTTTGAAATCGAGTAAAGAAAATTTAAACAATGCTACAAATTTATATAGATATACTAAAAATAAAAGTGATTTTAAGGATATAGATTACGATAAATATAAAAAAGCAAAAGAAATAGTAAGAGAGAAATGGGATGAAATTTGTGAAGAATTAGTAAATGATTTTTTTAATGAGCTTGAAAAAGAATTTGAAAAAGAACGAACTATATGTGATGAAAAATGGTTTGGATATAAGCTTGATGAGAAAAGAGTTAATTACGATTGGTTTGATTTTTATCCAAAAATTTATGAAGATGATAATGATGTGTGGCCTAGTGTGGGTGTTTTTTTTGGAAAAAGTGATTATGATAATTTCGGATTGACTTTTAAAATTAATTGCAATGAAGAGGATGAAAAATATAAAGAATTCTTTCAAAACTCAAATATGAGAAATGATAATATCCGCAGAAGTGGCGATCATTATTACTATGATGTATTTGAAAATTTTAACTTTAAAGAAAAATATGCTTTTGCGTATTGGCTAATAAATAATCATGGTAATTGGATGACAGAATTTTCCAAAATTTTAGAAGAGTTTTTAAATAAAGAAACCATAAAAAGCACTTTAGAAAATATAAACAATGAATTAAAACCAAACAAATAAGCATTTATTTGCTTATTTGATCAAGATATTCTCCAACTACTTCTTTGACTTTATTTGCTATAAAATCAGGTTCTAAAACCTTTATATAAGGTATGTAATAATACACTAAAGGTAAAATTTCCATTTCATGAGTTATCTCAAGCTCTATTTCTATGGAGCCGTCTTTGTCTTTACCGGTGATGATTTGTGAATTTAGAGGCTTTCTTTCAAAGTATTTTCGTATCGGTTTTTCTACTAAAAGCCTTACTGTAAAAGGCTTATCAAGGCTAAACCATATAGAATTTACTCTTTGAAGTTTTACTTCTAAACTCTCATCGGTTTGAAAATGCTCTTGGGTTAGGGTGATGTTTTGGATATTTTTTAAATAAAATTTTTTGAAAATATCACGTTTTTTCATATCAAAAGCAAGCAAATACCAAAAGCCACTAAAAAAAGCTAGTTTTAAAGGTTTTACTTGGAAAAGTTTATTTTCGTATTTAAAGACAATTTGTGTTTTGGTGTTGATAGCTTGTTCGAGGATTTGAAAATTGCTTAAATCTTTTTCTTCTAGCTTTTCTGCATCTAAACTAGTATGGATGGGGTTAGAGATATTTTGAGAAAGTTTAGAAAGTAGGGGATGAGCCTTAGCATAAAAGCTATTTCCGGCGCTTTTTGCCATGGTATCAAGCACTTCAAGGATTATTTTTTCATCATCTTGCTCTTGAGCGTCTTTGTTTGTATCAATACGCCATTTTCTTCCATTTTTAATAAGCCCCATAGGCTCAAAAACCCCTTGCATATCTCTTTTTATGGTTTTAGCGCTTACATTGAGTTCTTGGGCTAGTTCTTTTATGGTTATGCCATTTTCAGACTTTACTAATTTTTCATATAAAACTTCAAGGCGTGTTAGTTTGGAATTTGCGATGTATTTTTTAAGATCTTTCATGATTTTTCTCTAAATTTTTTCAAAATATTAACAACAATTGCTTTATAAACAAATAAAGTCTAGTTTATAAACGCTGTAAAACTTATAGTTTGGAAATGAAAGTTTATTTAGAAAACAATGTTTGAGAGTAAAAGATGATAAATATATAATTATTAGAATACAAAAGGTTGTTTTTACTAGGTTTAATTAAGAGTGATGAAAGTATAGGTCAAAGCAGACAAGCTTGTAAAAAATTATATGACTTGTTATATCAGCAAGATTTATCAAATATAAAATTAGAAATCACAAATAAATTTTAGAAAGGAGATAAAAGTTTAAGTAGGCCAAGGTGGTATTCTAACTCCCCTTTTTAAAGGGGAAATCAAAGCTAATAAGCCTTGACTATAATTATACAAAGTAGTATAATTATTACTAGAATTTTATGATTCAATTTAATCACCACCTAACTGAGTGTTGATTAACACCAAAGGCGGCCACCTTTGGTGTTCCACCCTTTGAAATTATACTCAAATCTTACTTAAACTTCTAAAATAAGAAATGATAAATCTTTTATTTAAAAACACAAAGCTTTATATTGCTTTAGCTCTAATGCTTATGCTTAATGTATTTTTATATCTTAAGCTAGATAGCACAAACGCAAAATTAGAAAAAAGTCAAAGTGATTTAAATTTAGTTTTGGGTGTAAATAATGAACTCACGAGGATTACTCAGGAGTTGAAAACAAGACACGAACAAGAGCTAAAAGCACTCTTTTATGCAAATACTCAAAAAAATCAAATCAAAACAAGGGTTGATGATGTTAAAAACTATATATCCAAAAGCAATGAAACTAATACCACTAAGCTTTTTAATGCTATGCTTGATAGGCTGTGGGAGCAAAACACAAGTATTAACCAAAATACAAATTCAAAAGGTATAAATACTAATTGAAGTATAAAAAATGTAGTAAAATTTTTTAAATAGTGTTATGTTGCATTATAATATACTACTTTCTTTTGGATTTTTAGTATATGTTGTGACAATATATCGTTTATTGAAATTACCATTCCAAAAGCCAAGAGATAATTTAGCGATAGATTCTAACAATGATGGTTTTAACGGATAATAAGTATCAATGCGTTCCATTTCCTTGTAAAGAAGATGAAAAAAGCTAGCAAAACTCAATAAGCAAAATAGATGTGTAGAAGTTGGTGAATATTGCTCTAAAAAAATTAAATTCATAGCTTGTATTCAGCATAAAAAAACACATTGTTGTTTTAATTCAAAATTAGCAAGAATATTTAATGAACAAGGACGCCCACAAATTGGAAGAGGTTGGGGTTCTCCAAAAAGTCCTGATTGTAGAGGATTTACTCCAGAAGAATTTCAAAAGTTAGATTTTAGTGAAATAGATTTAAGTGAATTTATTGCTGATATTGTTGGAAGTATTGATGTAGATAAAATACAAGCTGATTCTATAAAAATACAAGAAAAGATTGAAAGCAATCTTGAGAATTTAATAAGAAAACCTACTAATTAAAAAGAAAATAAAATTATAGAAAGGAGATGAAGTTTAGTTAAAAGTTTGTTTGGTAAAAGCCACAAGGGAGTTTCGCCCCTATAAAAGGGGCAAGGTTAATAAGCCTTGACTATAATCATACAAACAAGTATAATTATAAGTACGAAACGAAACATAATTATTTCACCCCCTCTCTAGGGCGTGATTATGCCACAGGGTTGCAGCCTTGTGGCAAACCCTTCTATAATTATACCAAACAAACTCTTTAACTTCTTTAACACAAACAATGGAAAAAATTACTTTTTTTATTATTTAAAATTTATTTTTTTGTGCCTTTATTTAACACAAATGCTAAAAAACAATATATAAAACTAAAAGAAAGGAGATGAAGTTTAGTTAAAAGTTTGTTTGGTACCGCAGGTAGCTCACTCTAGTTGCCCCAAAAAGGGGCTTGGTTAATATATCTTGACTATAAATAGGCAAAGTAGTATAATAACCACTAAAATGAGCTTTACGAACCTCATTGAGTTACCTCCTTTCAGGGGTTTCACAATTTAGCCGTAGGGGGTCAGCCTGCGGCTTAAACCCTTAATACAATTATATCAAACAAACTCTTTAACTTCTTTAATACAATTGATGAAAAGATTTTACATTTTATTCCTTAGTGCTTTAATTTTTGCACCTTCTTTATTATTTGGTGCTACAAATATAGATGATAATCATATTATCTTTACTTGGGGCTATGGTGAAGTAGCAAATGATATTTTACAAGCCATAAAAGGTATAACAAGTGGTGCTGATTATATGGTTAAAATTGTTATGGCTATTGCCTTTTTTACTTTTGCTATTAAAAAAGTAATGGATGAAAGAACTAGCCCTATATTTGAATTTGGTAAAATGATTTTTATCATGGTTATTATTTGGCAATGCTTTTTAAAAGCACCAAATGACGCTCAGCATAGATATATGATACATGATAATATAACAGGTAAAGATTATATAGTTTCTCAAGTTCCACTTGGTATTGGTTTGACTTTTTCTTTCATGTCAAGAATGGAAGATTCCATTACTAAAGCTATGGAAAAATTTTATTCTACTCCACAATCTACTAATTTTTCTAATGCTGGATTTGGTTTTACTTTAAGATCTACTATGGATTTACCAGATTTAGAATTAAGTCAATTTAGTCCTAGAACACAAAAAAATCTTGATTTATTTTTTAGAAACTGTGTTATTTATGGAATGGAATTAAATAAAGGCAGAATGGATACTAATTTTAGACATAGTGATAATTTATATGAGGATTTATTTGAAATAGGCAAGGGTAGTCAATTTACTTTATATTTTGGGGAAAAAGATAAAGGTAGTATTAGATCTTGTACTCAAGCAGGTGCTTTGATTAAACAAGATTTAGGTTCTTTAGCTCCAAAAATAGAAACTATCCATGCGCGTATTTTAGGTAGTAAAGATGAAAATGCTTATAGAGCTTCAATGCAGGGTGTTTGGGAAATTTTCTCAGGACAAGCTACACAAGCAAGATCTCAATTAATGCAAGCTATGTTAATTAATGCTTCAAGAGATTCTTTAATTAATACTGCAAAAATGGTAGGACTTGATCCAAATGCAGTAGCTACAAATACAGCAGTAGCTGAGCAAAACTTCATGTCAAGTATGCTAACTCAAGGTATGATGGCTCAAACTTATTTGCCACTAGCTAAAGCTTATTTAACAGTTTTAATTATAGGTTTATCATGGATTATGGCTTTACTCTCTATTATGTTTGGTGATTTTAGACATATAAAAATGTTTTTTACCTTATGTATATGGATAGTTTTATGGACTCCTATATTAAGTATTATTAATTATTTTAATGATTTAAATCTATCAAAAAGTGTTCAAGTGTTATTAGACGGCTCATTAAGCTTTTCTATGAGTAATAGCTTATCTTTCTTTAAACAAATATCTGAGCAAACAAATTTCATTAATTATCTTGTAATGCTTACTCCATTATTAGCTTTTGCAGTAGCTAAAGCTAGTGAGCAAGGTTTTGTGTCAGTAGCTTCATCTTTATCACAAACCCTACAAGGTGCTTCAAGAAGTGCAGGAAGTTTTACAAATCAGCAAGCTTTATCTACTGAAACCAAAATAGCTTCTCCTTTAGGTGAAGAAGTTATTGCTAAGCATGCTGGTGTAACTTCTTATTTGGGGGCGTATAATGTAGGTAATCATAGTTTTTCTGTTAATTCTATATCTGGTGGTGGAAATACTGTTACAGATGTTAATACTAATTCAAAAGTAAGCTATGATAATAATGGGGTGAATTCTGCAAATATAACTGGACTTGACGCAAGCTCTATTAAGACAATGCAATCTAGCGCAAGCAATGATGTATCAAAAGCAATTGGTGATACCCTAAAAACTGGAAGAACTTCTCAGGATATTGCTAACATGGCATTTGATCATTCTTCTTCTCATGGTATTAACGCTCAAGCGCAAGAAGTATTTAAAGCTTCTGCCACTAAAGCATTTGATAAAATGGCTCAAGCTGGAGATACTAAAGCAAGTGAAATTTCTGGCGCATTAAAAGCTGGAGCTAGTGTAGCAGGTATAGTAGGTGGTAATGTGAGTATTACAGAAAAAGATGGAACTAGTAGGACTTATACCTTATCAGATAAAGAAATGGAGCAATGGAATAAAGAATTTGCAAACAATGTTTCTTCTACTTACTCTAATGATTCATCTGTTAGGGCTTCTCTTAATAATGCCTTCTCAACCTTTACAGGTAAAGAATTTTCTCAAGTACATTCTGCTATTGATAAATATAGTTCAACTGAAAGTTTATCTCAAAATGTCAATGTAAATTCTATTCCTAAAGCGCTTAATGACTATATAAAATCTGGTGATAATACAGAAATTACAAACGCATGGAATACTGGAAATAAAAACCATGCTATTACAATGGCTATGAATGACTTCCAAAATTGGGCTGTAAATAATCCACAGCAATTATCTAAATATTTTAATGCTGGAGAATTTGACAATCCATCGAATAATATAGGAGAAATTAGTAATAAAAATTATCACGCTAGTGGTGAAGTTGCTTCGTTTAACAATAGTAACATATCAAAAGTCGATGGTTCAGCAACTAAACACGCTGATCAATATCAAAATAATGTTAAAACGCTAAAAGAAGGACACCAAGATCAAACAGGACAAAGTACTACTTGGGGAGATTCTAGTGGTAATACTCAAAAAGAAGTATCAAGTGGTCTGCAAAATACAGAAAAGGATTTCAAAGATGGAGCAGTTAAGAGAACAGGTGGTAATATTGTCAAAGGAAGTAAAATGGTTACTGACGCATTTGCTGAAATTACAAAATAAAATAACTCCCATAGAATTATGGGAGTATTATTTCCATAAAACCATTTTGTTTCCTATAAAAGTTACATTGCTTATTCTATCAACCAATAAATTAATTAAAAAAAACCTTTTCGCCTTTTTTATTTTTTGTATATAACTCTCCTATACCTTCAGCATTAAGGAAAGAAGGATCATACATATGTTTATTATTTTTTAGCTCAACTGTATCTTCGGTTTGATTTCCGAGATATTTGATTCTACCTATAAGAAAAAATCTTATTATACAATAAGGACTTTTTAATATAGAGAATAATATATCTTTAAAAGTTGGTTTAATGTATTTACTGTCTTTAATACTTTTAATAGTGTTTATCCAAGATAAAACATAATGTAAAATGAAAGTAATTGCTATTAAACCTATGAGAGTTTTAGTAAATATTTCATTTTTGCTTATAAATAAAATACCTATATTAATTAAAATTAATCCAAATAACACAACAAAAGCGATCTTTGATTTAGCATTTTTCCTTACCACATTTTCCATAATCTCAACCTCTTGTTTTTGATTTTCTAATTTTCCTATATATATATTTATACTTCTTTTAACTCTAAATAAATCATACTTAATTACATTAGCAACAGCACTTAATCTAATTTCCTTATTATCGTGAGCTGCGAAATTTCTAGTGTCATTTATTCTTTTTAAATCTTTTTTGTCAAATAAAGATAAGATTTCATCATCAGCACTTTCTTTGATTTTTTTAAAGCTTTCACTGATTTTAATTAGAGAAACAAAAATAAATCTTTGTGAATTTTCATCGTGCAATGTTTTTAATACATTCTCATCTTTGATTTGCTGATAAATTAAATTAATCTCATTTGCAATTTTTTGTAATCTTTTTATGTTCTCTAATCTTATTTCATTTGACATTTAAATTCCTTTACATTTAATATTAAAATTATACCAAAATTCACAATAAAAATCAAGTTTTTTAGTGCTTTTAAATGCCTATTTTATAGTATTTTGCAAGGGTTTTTTATATTTTACATTTTTGTCCTTTATAAAGTTTATTTTAAGTGCTTTTTAAGCGTATTTTTTACACATAAAAGTCCTTTATATATCCCCTAAATGTCCTTTATAAAGTCCATTTTTTCTTTTTTTTATTATTTTTTGCTTAAAATCTACCAAAAAAGTGCTTTATTTCACCCCTAAAGGTGCTTTATATATCCCCCAAAAGTCCTTTATAAAGTCTTTTTTATAAGCATTAAATATTGATATATTAGTATTTATTCTGTTTTATAATTTAACTTGTTAATTTTAACTTTAAAATTAATATTGGTAAGATAAAAAATATTTTTTGTAAGATAAAAGCTGTTATTTTTATTAGCTTTAGAGAGTATAGATTAAGATTGTATTTTTAATTCTTTGTGAGTTATTTTGATATTATTCTTTTCAGTAATTTTTAAATAATTTACTATGACTGCCTAGTTTTAAAATATTTAACTCTAGTTCTTTATCATGTTTTTGATAAATCAATAATAAATTAGACTTTATGTGACACTCTCTAAAATCTTTTAATGCGCCTTTTAGTTGATGATCTTTATATTTTGGTTCTAAAATTTCATCGTTAGAAAGCTTTATAATAACTTTATCTGTTATTTTACGCTCTTCGTTGCTTATTTTTTTATAGGCTTTTATAAAATCTTTATGATAATAAATTTTATATTTTGCCATCTTGATAAGCTTTCACAAAATCTTGATGTGAATTAAAGCTTAATGCAGTGTTATCTTTTTTTTCCTTACTAAGCTCTTTGCTTGCATTTAATATCTTATTTTCAAAACTACTTAGTTTAGGTTTAGAAACTTTACATTTAGCATTTATACTTTTAGCTAAACCTTTAAATGCAGGCAAAAAATCTTCACTGACATTTTCAATAATAAGAGTCATGAAATTCCTTTCTCAAAATCATATAATATAATTATATTGTATTTTAATCAA